>CATJLA010000065.1 GCA_949741215.1 uncultured Oscillospiraceae bacterium | reverse complement strand
CTATTCTGCGGGCCGAGGGCGACAAGCGCAGCCAGGTGCTGGTGGCGGAAGGTGAGAAGGAATCTGCTATCCTGAAAGCCGAGGCGGAGAAACAGGCGGCTATCCTGCGGGCGGACGCTGTGAAGGAGCAGAAGATCCGGGAGTCTCAAGGTGAGGCGGAGGCTATTATGCAGGTGCAGAAGGCTTTGGCCGACAGTATTCGTCTGCTGAACGAAGCTGCCCCCAACGATAAGGTGATTGCCCTGAAGAGCCTGGAGGCCTGGGGCAGGGTTGCCGACGGTAAGGCCACCAAGATTATTATCCCCGGGGAGCTAAAGTCCCTGGCGGGGATTGCGGCTTCCCTCAAGGAGCTTACCACTGAGGATAAGCTGGCGAAATAACAGTTGGACGAAAGCGGCCCTTTGGATAGGGCCGCTTTCATAAATGAATTGGAAAACACCATGCCGCAGAGGTACAATATGGAAATTAAGCTGATTAGGGCAGGCATAAATGAAGCGGAACAGTTATGGAAAATGCAGGTTCAGGCATTTCAGGGCTTATATGAGAAGTATCAGGATACAGAAACAAGCCCCGCGACCGAAAAGCTGGAGAAAATCACCATACGGTTCCGCCAGCCGTTTACCTACTATTATTTTATAGAAGCAGGGGGCAGGGCGGTAGGGGCCGTCCGGGTTATTGACCACAAGGAAGCCGGTAAGCTGAAAAAAATATCCCCCATCTTTATTCTGCCGGAATACAGGAACAGAGGATATGCGCAGAAAGCAATCGAGCTGGCGGAAGAAATCCATGGAGCGTCCGGCTGGGAATTGGATACGATTTTGCAGGAAAAAGGAAATTGTTATTTGTATGAAAAAATGGGGTACCGTCAAACAGGAAAATTGAAAAAGGTGAACCATAAGCTGACACTGGCGTTCTATCAGAAGGATTGATGCAGCCTTAGTTTCGGCCGTTTGTATAGTTTTAATAAAAACCTGGGGATAAGCCGCCTGGAAGTTCTCTCCCCTGCCGATTTTTATGGGGATGAAGAAATTATCTGTTGTATTTCCCCAAAAGATGTTATACAATGGTAGATGAAATCATTTTGGGGGAGGAGGCGGCCGGATGTCCCAAACAGCCAGAGGAAATTCCAGCGGTTTTGGGATGTTTGCGCCCAAATTACCCCAGAGAAAACTGCAGGCGTAAGTGTAGGCAAAAGTCGTAGCTTTTATAGAAGTTGCGGCTTTTTTGTTTTTGCATGAAAAACACCCTTTGTGGAAAGGAAAGAGTTAAAATGAAAAAAGTAGCAGTAATCATGGGCAGTGACAGTGACCTGCCGGTGGTAAAAGGAGCCATTACCACCCTAAAAGGCTATGGTATCCCGGTGGAGGCCCACGTGATGTCCGCCCACAGAACGCCGGAGGCTGCCAGCGAGTTTGCCGCAAACGCACGGGCCAATGGTTTCGGCGTCATAATAGCGGCGGCGGGCAAGGCGGCCCACCTGGCAGGGGTGCTGGCGGCTCATGCCACTATTCCGGTAATCGGTATCCCCATTAAGTCCTCCACTTTGGACGGCCTGGACGCGCTCCTGGCCACGGTTCAGATGCCTAAAGGCATCCCTGTTGCCACTGTGGCCATTGACGGCGCGGATAACGCAGGCATTCTGGCAGCGCAGATTTTGGCCGTTGCCGACGATGAGCTGGCAGAAAAGCTGCTCCGGCAGAAGGCAGCCATGAAGGATGAAGTGCTTGCCAAGGACGCAAAGCTCCAGCAGGCCGTAAAGGAATTGTAATTGCCGGTGTGTTTTGTTTTAGCCGGACGTCTCACCTGCCTGAAAGCGCCAAGCTTTCGGTAAGCGCAAAGCATCTCGACGTCCTGGTAAAATGGGAAAGGAATGATTATAAAAAATGGGCGGTATTTTTGGGGTAGTCTCAAAACAAGACTGTGTGATGGACCTGTTTTTTGGGGTGGACTACCATTCTCATCTGGGCACCAGAAGAGGCGGCATGGCGGTGTATTCCCAGGACTATGGTTTTGCTAGGGCAATCCATAATATTGAAAATTCCCCGTTTCGCACCAAGTTTGATAAGGATGTAGAGGAAATGCACGGCAATATGGGCATTGGCTGCATCAGCGATAACGAACCCCAGCCGCTGCTGATCCGCTCCCATCTGGGCAGTTTTGCCATTACTACCGTGGGCAGGATCAACAACGAAAAGGAACTGGTGGAGGAGATTTTCCAGGGAAATATCCACTTTCAGGAAATGAGCGGCGACCGGGTAAACGCCACCGAGCTGGTAGCCTGCCTGATCAACCAGAAGTCCAGCATTGTGGAGGGCATCCGTTACGCTCAGGACAGGATTGACGGCTCTATGTCACTGCTGGTGCTGAATTCTCAGGGCATTTACGCCGCCCGGGATAAAAAGGGCAGAACTCCTATCGCTGTGGGGCAGAAGGAGGGGAGTTACTGCTGCTCCTTTGAGTCCTTCGCCTACCTGAACTTAGGCTACAGCGAGTACCGGGAGGTGGGCCCCGGCGAAATATTGCTGATTACTCCTGAGGGTATCCAGCAGATGTCGCCCCCTCAGCCGGAGATGAAAATTTGCGCTTTTTTGTGGACGTATTACGGCTACCCGCCCTCCAGCTACGAGGGAGTGAGCGTTGAGGGGATGAGGATGCGCTGCGGTGAGATTTTGGCAAAAAACGATAACGCCCAAGTAGACTATGTGGCCGGCGTACCGGATTCCGGCACGCCCCACGCCATTGGTTATGCCCATCAGTCGGGTATTCCCTTTGCCCGGCCGTTTATTAAGTACACCCCCACCTGGCCCCGCAGCTTTATGCCTACCAGCCAGACCATGCGGAACCTGGTGGCCCACATGAAGCTGCTTCCGGTGGATGAGCTGATTCGGGACAAGCGCCTGCTGTTTATTGACGATTCCATCGTTCGGGGCACCCAGATGGGCGGCACCGCAAAATTCCTGTACAGCTCCGGCGCAAAGGAGGTACATATCCGTTCCGCCTGCCCGCCTATTATGTACGGCTGTAAGTACTTAAATTTCTCCCGTTCTACCTCTGATATGGAGCTGATTACCCGCCGGGCCATTGCCGAGCTGGAGGGAGACAACCAGGATTACGACCTGGCGGAGTATGCCGACTGCCACAGCGAGAAGTACAAGCAGATGGCGGATAAAATCTGCGAGATGCTGGGCTTTACCTCGCTGGGATACCAGACAGTGGAGGGCACCATTGAGGCGATTGGATTGCCGGCGTGCAAGGTGTGTACCTATTGCTGGAATGGCAAAGAGTAGGGTGTAGGTTCGGTTTCAAGGGACGGAAGAGCAGCATTGTTGTCCGCGGGTTACGGTTAAGATGGGCGAAAAGAGGAAAAGCACTAATTGCGTCCCCAAATTGAGAAAACCGGCAGCGGATAGCCTCAAAAGGATTGGGGGGACATTGTCAGGCACTTACGTCCTAAAAACAGAAGTATTTCACAAGTGAAGCAAAACCAGGTGGAAAGCCGTGCCCCGAAAAAGGGAAAGCTCGGCGGAAAGGATGGAATTATGAGCAAAAGTTTTAGCGACAGCTACAAAGCGGCAGGAGTAGACGTAACCGCCGGCTACCGTGCGGTAGAGCTGATGAAATCTCACGTGGCAAAAACGATGATACCCGGGGTGGTATCCGGCCTGGGGGGCTTTGGCGGCCTGTTTGAGCTGGATATGACCGGCCTTACCCGCCCGGTGCTGGTTTCTGGCACGGATGGCGTAGGCACCAAGCTGAAGCTTGCCTTTTTACAGGACAAGCACGATACTGTGGGCATCGACTGTGTGGCCATGTGTGTCAATGACATCATCTGCTGTGGCGCAAAGCCCCAGATCTTTTTGGACTATATGGCGGTAGGCAAAAATGTTCCAGAGCGGGTGGCCACTATCGTTTCCGGCGTGGCGGAGGGCTGCGTGCAGGCGGGCTGCGCCCTTGTGGGAGGAGAAACGGCGGAGCATCCCGGCCTGATGCCGGAGGATGAATATGATCTGGCAGGCTTCTCGGTAGGCGTGGTAGACCGCTCCAAAATTTTTGATAACAGCGCCGTACAGACCGGGGACGCCATCATTTCTCTGGCTTCCAGCGGGGTGCATTCCAACGGCTTCTCGCTGGTGCGCAAGGTGTTTGATGTGGAGAAAAAGGGGCTTTCCCTCTACAGCGATGAGCTGGGGGCAACCCTGGGCGAAACGCTGCTCACCCCCACCAAAATCTATGTAAAGCCGTTGCTGGCCCTGGCGGAAAAGGTGACTGTTAAGGCGGTTTCTCACATCACCGGCGGCGGGTTTTATGAGAATATCCCCAGATGTCTGCCGGACGGCAAAAAGGCAGTGATTGAAAAAGCCGCACTGGACGTCCTGCCGATTTTCAGCCTGATCCAGAAGGAGGGCAGCATCCCGGAGCGGGATATGTTCAACACCTTCAATATGGGCACCGGTATGTGCATTGTTGTTGGCAAAGAGGACGCCAACCAGGCGGTGGAGCTGTTAAACAGCTGCGGCGAAAAGGCAAAAATCATCGGCGTGATTGAGGATGGGGAAACCGGGATTGAAATCCGGTAAAATTTGTCCTAAAATCGCCGGAAATTTAGGGTGAATAGGCTCAAAAATCCGGCCAAAGCCCGGAAAAATCCGAGAAAAAACCGGCAAAAAAGGAGAAAAATCATGCAGAAAATAGCGGTTTTGGTATCCGGCGGCGGCACTAATTTACAGGCGCTTTTGGACGCCGAATCGGCAGGACGTCTGCCAGGAGGTAAAATTGTGCTGGTGATAGCCTCCAACCCAACGGCCTATGCCCTGGAGCGGGCAAAAGCCGCTGGGATAGAGGGCATTGTGGTGCGCAAAAAGGATTATAATACCCAGCAGGAATTTGATTCTGCCATGCTGAACGCCCTGCTGAGCAGGGGCATTGGCGTAATTGTGCTGGCGGGGTATCTTTCCCTCTTAGGAGACCCGGTGGTAAAGGCGTATCCCCAGCGGATTATCAATATCCATCCGTCGCTGATCCCCTCCTTCTGTGGGGCGGGGTATTACGGGCTGCGGGTGCATCAGGCTGCGTTGGACTATGGTGTAAAGGTAACCGGCGCAACGGTGCACTATGTCAATGAAATTTATGATAATGGCAAGATCCTGCTGCAAAAGGCGGTGGAGGTGCAAGAAGGGGATACCCCTGAAACTCTGCAGCGCCGGGTGATGGAGCAGGCGGAGTGGCAGATTTTGCCTCAGGCGGCGGCAATGGTCTGCGAGAGGCTGAACCAGGAGCAAAAAGAGGAGGCGCAAGGATGAAAAAACTGACAGACTTGGCAAAGGAATTAAGCGGCAACAACTATCCCGGCAGAGGTATTATCATTGGTAAGGCGGAGGACGGGCTGCATATGGCTATCGCCTACTTTATTATGGGGCGCAGCGAGAACAGCTGTAACCGCGTGTTTGTGGAGGAGGGCGCAGGCATCCGTACCCAGGCTCATGACCCTGCAAAGCTTTCTGACCCTTCCTTAGTGATTTATGCCCCGGTGCGGGTGTTGGGGGAGCACACCATCGTCACCAACGGGGACCAGACCGACACGATTTATGAGATGATGCAGGGGGGCAAAACCTTTGAGGACGCCCTGCGCACCCGTACCTTTGAGCCCGACCCGCCTAATTATACCCCCCGTATCTCCGGCATTGTTACAGGAGAGTGCTACAAGCTTTCTATTTTGAAAAGCAGTCAGGGCAATCCAGACTCGGTCCAGCGGTACTTTTTTGAGTATACTCCCTCTATGGCGGGGGAAGGCCACTTTATTCACACCTATCAGCAGGATGGTAATCCACTGCCTTCCTTTCAAGGCGAGCCAGAGCCGGTGGCTATCAAGGGCGGCCTGGATGAGTTTACCCGTACCGTTTGGGAGAATTTGAACGCTGAGAAGAAGGTTTCGCTGTTTACTCGGTTTATTAACCTGCAAACCGGTGAAACGGATACCCGTATCCTCAATAAAAACTTAGGGGACTAAACTGCTCTGTTACGTCCCAAACAGCGTGGACAGGCCGACAGTAACCGGTAAGCGACAAGAAGTTTTTTGGAGAGGAAGTTCAGAATGGAAGAACAGGAAATTGTGGTTCGTCCCCTGAGCCCAGAGCTTTGCGGGGACTGGCTGCGATATTTTGAGACAATGGCTTTTCAGGATCACGGCGACTGGTCGTTCTGTTATTGCTTGGAGGGGCATTTGTCCCCGAAAACACAGGAGGAATGGATAAACCCGGCAGAGCGCAGAGAAATGGCTATAGAGCTGATTCACGCAGGTAAAATGCAGGGGTACCTTGCTTACGCAGGCAGTACGGTTGTTGGCTGGTGCAATACCAATGACAGGGAAAACTACCGGTATCTGACCGATATGTTTCAGCAGATTGGGTATCAGCCTGACGGCACAAAGGTGAAGGTGATTTTCTGCTTTTTGATTGCTCCGGATTATCGGGGCAGGGGCGTGGCGCAGCGCCTGCTGAACCGGGTATGTGAGGACGCCTTGAGGGACGGTTATTCCTCTGTGGAGGTTTACCCTTTTGCGGACGAAGCGTTTGAATTTCAGTACCACGGCCCTGTTCGGCTGTATGAGAAAAGCGGCTTTGCACAGGCGGCGGACTTAAATTATGTGAAGGTTATGCGGAAAAGGCTGATATAGGACTTTGCTGCACAGGAATATAAAACGATAGAAATAAAAAGGAGAACTTGGCTATGGCAAACGAGTTAGCGTTGAAATACGGCTGCAACCCCAATCAAAAGCCCTCCCGGATTTTTATGAAAAACGGGAAGGAGCTGCCTATTAAAGTATTGAACGGCAAGCCCGGCTACATCAATTTTTTGGACGCCTTTAACAGCTGGCAGCTGGTAAAGGAGCTGAAAGAAGCTACCGGACTGCCCTCCGCTGCTTCCTTCAAGCATGTAAGCCCGGCGGGGGCTGCGGTGGGGTATCCTCTTTCCGACACGCTGAAGAAAATTTACTTTGTGGACGACCTGGAGCTTTCTCCCTTAGCCTGTGCCTATGCCCGGGCAAGAGGTGCTGACCGGATGTCCTCCTACGGGGACTTTGCCGCCCTTTCGGACATCTGTGACGCGCCTACCGCTAAAATGCTGTACCGGGAAGTTTCTGACGGTGTGATTGCCCCTGGCTATACCGAGGAGGCGCTGGAAATTTTGAAGCAGAAGCGCAAGGGCGGGTATAATATTATTGAGATTGACCCCGATTATGTTCCGGAGGAGGCGGAATACAAGGATGTATTCGGCATTACCTTTGAGCAGGGGCGGAATAACGCGAAAATTTCCGCTGAGATGCTTTCTAATTTGGTAACGGAGAACAAAACTCTCTCGGAAGCGGAGCAGCGGGACCTGGTGATTGCACTGATCACTTTGAAATATACCCAGTCCAACTCGGTTTGCTATGTGAAGGACGGACAGGCTATCGGCATTGGGGCGGGGCAGCAGTCTCGGATTCACTGTACTCGTCTGGCGGGGAATAAGGCGGACGTTTGGTATTTGAGGCAGCACCCCAAGGTGTTGGAGCTGCCCTTTAAGGCAGGCATCCGCCGGGCGGACCGGGACAATACCATTGATGTATATATCTCTGAGGATTACATGGATGTTTTGGCAGACGGCGCTTGGGAGAACTTCTTTACTGAGAAGCCGGAGCCCCTTACCCGGGAGGAAAAACGGGCATGGCTTGATACCATGACCGGGGTTGCCCTGGGTTCGGATGCGTTCTTCCCCTTTGGGGACAACATTGAGCGCGCCCACAAAAGCGGTGTAACCGTGATTGCTCAGCCCGGTGGTTCTATTCGGGATGACCATGTAATTGACACCTGCAACAAGTATGGTATTGCTATGGCATTTAACGGGCTGCGGCTGTTCCATCACTAAAGAGCGGAAGCGGGTTTGTGGGAACGCTTCTTCAGGGAATAATGAATAGGGAAGGAGCGCTCCTTAGCGATTTGAAAACGCTTCGCGTTGGGTAGGACGCGTTTTGCTGGAAAGGGGGAAAACTGTGTTAGGGTACGGTTTTGGCTTTGATTTGGGCTTTTCAGCCTTTGGCATCCTGTTCGTCCTTGTTTTTTTGATGATTGTTGGGATCTTTTTTGTGATTCTGATCCGGGGGGTTAGTACTTGGAATAAAAACAACCATTCTCCAAGGCTTACCGTGCCGGCGGAGGTGGTGGCAAAACGGGTCAACGTTACCCATCACCATCATGCCGGGCATAGCCATGGGGGCTATCATACCACCCGGTATTATGTCACCTTTCAGGTAGAAAGCGGTGACAGGATGGAGCTTTTCCTCTCCGGCAGTGAGTACGGACTGCTTGTGGAAGGGGACCGGGGACAGCTTGCCTTTCAAGGCACCCGCTTTTTGTCCTTTAACAGAAATGGAGATGAAGTCAGATGAAAATTTTAGTGGTAGGCGGCGGCGGCAGGGAGCACGCCATTATCCGCAAGCTGAAGGAAAGCCCTAAGGTAACCGGCATCTACTGCTGCCCCGGCAACGGCGGCATTGCAAAGGACGCTGAGTGCTTTCCCATCAAGGCTACGGACATAGAGGGCATGACTGCATTTGCTAAGGAGAAAGCGGTGGATCTGGTAGTGGTAGCGCCGGACGACCCCTTAGTATTAGGCATGGCGGACGTCCTGGAGGCAGAGGGCTTTATGGTTTTCGGTCCGTCCCAAAAGGCAGCGGAGATTGAGGGCAGCAAGGTATTCTCTAAAAATCTGATGAAAAAGTATGGGATACCCACTGCCGGCTATGAGGTGTTTTCCGATTCTGCCAGCGCCATGGCTTATGTGGAGCGGAATAACCAGTTTCCCATTGTGATCAAAGCGGACGGTTTGGCTTTGGGGAAAGGCGTTATCATCGCACAAAACCTGGAGGAAGCAAAGGATGGAATCCGCTCCATTATGGAGGATAAAATTTTTGGCAAAAGCGGCAACAACATTGTGGTGGAGGAGTATCTTACCGGGCCGGAGGTTTCTGTTTTGGCCTTTACTGATTCCAAAACGGTTTGCCCTATGGTTTCTTCCATGGATCATAAGCGGGTAAATGATCATGATGAAGGGCCCAACACCGGAGGCATGGGTACCATTGCCCCCAACCCCTACTATACCCCGGAGGCAGCGGCTCAGTGTATGGAAACAATCTTCCTGCCTACCATGAATGCCATGAACGCCGAGGGCCGCCCTTTTAAGGGATGCCTTTACTTTGGTTTAATGCTTACCCCTAAGGGCCCCTATGTAATCGAGTATAACTGCCGTTTTGGCGACCCGGAGACCCAGGTGGTGCTTCCCCTGCTGGAAACCGATCTGGTGGAGATTATGGAAGCTATCAGCCAGGAGCGGCTGGGGGAGCTGGAAATTCGTTGGAAAAAGGGCGCGGCGGCCTGTGTCATTTTGGCCAGCGGCGGCTACCCTAAGGCCTATGAGACCGGCAAGCCTGTTTTCGGCCTGGATGAAAACGGGCAGCATCCCGGCGTTACTGTCTATCATGCAGGGACGAAGCTGCAAAACGATGTTTTATGCACCGCGGGCGGGCGGGTACTTGGGGTAACCGCTGTAGGGGGAACCTTGCCGGATGCCCTTGCCAAATCTTACGCCGCTGTTAGGGAGATCACCTTTGAGGGCGCCCATTATCGTACGGATATCGGCAGCAAAAAGTTTTAGCCCTTGGGACGTTGGACGCCGTGCCCCCAAAAGGGGCACGGCGTCTGATGTATAAAAAAAATTGACAGAAACGGGGAATTTGATAAAATGATCCCTGTTCCTCTTTATAAGGAGAAGATTCCATCAGAAAGGCGGTAATCATATGGAGAAGCCGGCAAGAAATTCTACCCTGTGTTATATTGAGCGGGAGGGGCAGTACCTGATGCTTCACCGCACCAAAAAGGAGCAGGACGTCAACAAGGATAAGTGGATTGGGGTAGGCGGCCGCTTTGAATGGGGTGAAAGCCCGGAGGACTGCCTGCTGCGGGAGGTTTGGGAGGAAACCGGCCTTACTTTGACGGACTACCGTTATCGAGGTATTGTTACCTTTGTATGTGATGCCCCTGAGGAGACCGAGTATATGCACCTGTTTACCGCCACCTGCTGGACAGGGGAACTGACCGAATGCAGCGAGGGCGACCTGGAATGGGTGGAAAAGGAGCGGATTCCTGAGCTGCCGATTTGGCCGGGGGATTTGATTTTTTTGAAGCTGTTGGCGGAGGAGGAGCCTTTTTTCTCCTTAAAGCTGAAATATGAAAACAACCGGCTGGCACAGGTGGTTTTGAATGGAAAAATTATCTCTGCCCAGCGGAGGTGATTTTTTCAGGAATAGATACAGAGCGGTTTTCCCCCGGAATGAACAGGATTCCGGGGGTATTTTATAGGATTTTGGTTGGTCGGCTTTATGCAACCTGATGCTTTTGAAACCCGGATTTTGCCAACGGCAGCAGAATGACTGAACAAAGGGCATACAGTATTGCCCGTACCGTAAGTACGTCTAAAACAAGGCCACCGAATTGGTACGAAATAAACCTGTTGAGCTCCGGCATGGTTGAGCGGTAAGGCAGCAAAAACAAAAGGAGATTATAAGCCCCGGCAGTTCCGTTTGGCGTTAAAAATAGCGGAATGAACAGGATGGGAATCAGTATAATCAGCACAAGATAAGGGGTTTTCAATTTAGCGGACAAAAGAAGGGTGAGCCCGATCATGGCAAGCAGAACCAGATAAATGATGCCGATATTGATGAGAACCGCCTGTAAAAATGAAAACGGATAGGGAATTGTTGTATTTGCAATTTGCAGCGGCAGATTCCAGCCATCCACGCCAAATGCCGCCAGGGGCAGCCCGCAGGCTACCAGGAGATGCAACAGAAAGGCAGCTGTACCAAACAAAAACGACGCTGTTATTTTTGCGGTAATCAGCTTTGTTTTGCCGTATTTGCCGGATAAAATTACCGCATCGGTTCCCGCCTGGTATTCGCCGGAAAAAACAGGGGCAATTACAATACAAACAGCCAGCAAAGCAAACATCAGGAGCTCAAAGCTGCTGATAATAACCTCCCATCCCCCATAATAGCCGTATTGCAGCGGGGTATTTACTTTGTTTGACAGAGCGCGCCAATATGCTTTCTGCCCGGCGGATAATTCCCGGGATGGATCATTGAGTAGAGCCTCTATTTTTTCATCTATTGCCTGGTAAAAGCGCGCGCCGTCGGTTACATCCAGTGCAGGAAGGTTGTTGTACCCGAAAAATTCATTTGGCTTGCCGTAGGTGTTGGCAATCAAACGCAGCAGATTTTCTCTCGGCGCGATTTCGTCCCAATAAGCGGCGCCGATTAAAAATGGTTCGCTTCCGTCATAGCCTATGTTTTCAGGGGTTTCAAAAAGCTGCTGCACTTCCCGAATCGTTTCGGTAACATAATCTTCGGTTAAAGGAACCGAAAACCCTGCGCATTGCTCTTTTTCATAAGCAATCCCCGCCGCTCCCTTTATGACATCGTTTTGCCTGTAGGTTTGGTATTGCATTATGGGCAGTCCAAAAAGAAATCCTGTTACCATCAGGCTGACAGCCATGACAAGCAAGGTGGATTTTTTGCGCAGTATTTTCAAAAACTCATATTTTATCAGCATATTACAGCTCCTCCGGTTTTTCATTTCCAAAGTAATACAAAAACAAGTCCTCTAAGGTGGGCTCCACAGTTTGAGCCTCTGCACTGGGGGCAGCTTCGTCGATGATGCGCAGCCGTACTTGATTGCCCTCGTGATGGAGATTTACAACAGAAAAATCCCTGCAGTATTCTGCGGCAGAGCCTTCATCCGCAAAAAGCTCCCATACCTTTCCTCTGATGCTCTCTGTAACGGTGGACATCGGCTCCTGCAAAAGAAACTGCCCCTGCTTCATCAGCAAAATTGTATCGGCAATGTAGGAAACATCAGAGACAATGTGGGTGGACAAAATAACAATCTTTTCTTTCGAAAAGTCTGAAATTATATTGCGGAACCGCACCCGTTCCTTGGGGTCCAGCCCGGCTGTTGGTTCGTCCAGTATCAATAAGGACGGGCTGCCAAGCTCAGCCTGTGCAATGCCCAGACGCTGCTTCATTCCCCCGGAATAGGACCGGATTTTTTTATCCGCTACATCGGAGAGATTTACCATCTGCAGCAGCTCCTGGGTGCGTTCTTTGGCCCGCTTTTTGTCAAGCCCTTTTACCGCTGACATGTACAGCATAAACTCCCGGGCGGTAAAATCCGGGTAAAACCCGGAATATTGAGGCATATAGCCTAAATGAGTATAATACTGCTCCCCCAGCTCGTTGATGGTTTTGCCGTTTAGGCAGATGCTGCCGGAGGTTGGCTTCAAAACTCCGCAGATCATCCGCATTAGCGTTGTTTTGCCTGCGCCGTTTGCACCCAGCAGCCCATATACCCCCGGCTTTAAGCTTGCAGTTACGTCTTTAACAGCACATTTGGCGCCGTACTGTTTTGTTAAATTCTGCAGCTGTAATTCCATTTCAAAAACCTCCCATTCTTCTTTTATAAGCACAAAAAGCAGATGACTTATGCTTATAGCATAAATCATCTGCCTTAGGATGAGCTTTTCTGTATCTTAATTTCACCTTAATTTGCCGGTTTTCTATAAGGGAGCAGAACGGTAAACCGCGTTCCCTTCCCCTGACTGCCGGAAACAGTAATATTACCGCCATGAAGTGTGATAATCTGTTTGGCAATGGCTAGGCCAAGGCCGCTTCCCTCCGGCTTTTCCTTTGTGCTGGTGCCACGGTAATACCGGTTAAAAAGCACGGCCTGTTCCTCTGGGCTGATTCCCGCGCCGTTGTCGGCAATGATGATGGAAAGCTCCTGTTCGGAGGCTGAGTCAACACAGATTTCCACCTTTGTTTCAGGCGGATTATGGGTAAGCGCATTTATTACAAGATTATTCACAGCTCGGCGGAACAAATCGGGGTCAAGGCAAAGCTCCAATTCCGGCACCCTGCTTTCAAATGCAATATTGCGGTTTTGAAAAGCGGGATCGTTTATAATATCGATCACCAGTTCCCTTAAAAAGCGTACCAGCATCACCTTTTGGGGACGAAACAGCGCCGCCCCCGAATCCAGCTGATAGATCAGCTTCAGGTCGTTGATCATTTTCTCTGTGTGGTCAATATTTCTTAAAATAATCATGCCGTATTCCTGTATGTCTTGTTGGTCCGGAGAGGGGGTTCCTGTAAGAAGCTCTCCATAGCCTTTAATGGGGGAAAGCGGCGTTTTCAAATCATGTGTGATGTTTGCAATCCATTCCCTGCGTATCCGGTCGGTATCTTTTTGCACCTGATCACTGCGGCGGAGTTCCTCATCCATTTGATTGAGAGCGCCGTATATTTTGCTGAACAGACCTTTTTCCGGCAGGGGAGTATAGGCGCGCCGTGAAATATCCCCGATTCCTCCGGTAATTTTGCCCAGATGCTTGGTAAGCCAAAAGCCGTAACAAAACGTAAGCAGAACAACAGCGCATAAAACAAAGAAAATCCCCATCCGGAACACCGGAGAAAGCCGGCTCACGTTCGTCCCGTTATAGTAAAGCATATATTTCCCGATAACATACGGAAAGCCGATCAGATAGCTCCATGTTTTTCCGGAAATTTCACAGCTGTTTACAAAAACGGTGCTTCCCTGGTGATAAGCACCGGACTGCAGTGCAATCAGCTCAGAGGCAGAGTAGCTTGTTTGCCGGGTTTCAGGCTTATTGTGGCAAAAAACCTCCTGCCCGGCTTCGTCCAGAACCTGAAGCCATAGACCATACTCGTCCAGCCGCCTCAGCCCAATTTCCTCTATTTTGATGTTGCCGTCCTCATTCTCCATCCACAGGGAGAAGTTTGCCGTAAACCTGGCCGGCCAAGAGGCCATGCTCAACCCCTCCGGCTCAGTTATACCGAAGATGTAGTAAAACATGCCGATTACAAGCACAACGGAGGCCAGCAGCAGCGCCGATACTAAAATGACAATCCGCAAAAACGGGTTCAGCTTCGTCCTATTTTTCATATGGATTTACCAGCTTATAGCCTAAGCCCTTCATGGTGATAATATATTGGGGGGCCGCAGGGTTGTCCTCTATTTTTTCACGCAGGTGACGAATGTGCACCATTGTTGTATTATCGCACCCAAAGCTGTCCTCCCCCCAAACGGTTTCATACAGGCGCTCCCGGCTGATTACCCGCCCCAAGTTTTCCGCCAAATACCGCAGGATTTCAAACTCCCGAGCAGTCAGCTCCAGCTCTTTTTCATTCTTCAGCACTCTGCAGCCCTCCGGATCAATCCGAAGCTCGCCGATTTGCTGCAAAGGCCTTGAGGCAGGCGCCTGCTTGTATTCCATACGACGTAACTGCGCTTTGATTCTGTATGCAACCTCCTTAGGGCTAAAGGGCTTGGTAACATAGTCGTCGCCGCCTACAGCCAGGCCCAGAATTTTATCCAGCTCATCATTTTTAGAAGAAAGGAACAAAACAGGGCAGTGAGAAAACTCCCGGATCTGCTTGCACACCTCATATCCGTCTATATCCGGCAGCATAACATCCAGAACAACAGCGTCAGGCTGTATTGCCCTGCAGGCTGCTACAGCGGCAAGCCCATTTTCTATTTTTGTAATGTTGTGAAAGCCCTCTATCCTGAAAGCTTTTTCTAACAGGTTCAGGATATCCGGCTCGTCATCCACCAGCATAATTTTATATTCCCTCAAAAAACGGCGCCTCCTTTTCTTTTGTTCTAACTGTCAACTTCGGGCATGGCAATGTCTAAAGAGGATAACCAGGTTAACCTTTAGTATACCTGATCTTTCCGATCATTACAATGAACAGAGCTGAAAATCCCCGCAAAAATTCATTGCAAAAAGGTGCGGCGGAACGAAGCTGTGCCCGGATGCAGAACAAGGCTCTCCCGCAGTGCTGTGGATAACAAGGCGGCACTTTCGTCCCAAAAGGTAAAAAAACGGCATTATAAAAGGCTTTCTCCACCCGGCGGACGTGACCGGGCAGGGAAAGCCTTTTTGCTTGTTATGTAAGCTTTCTGCTTAATAATTCTCTGCACTTACCTCAAAGTAAGCCTGAGGATGGGCGCAAACCGGGCAAACCTCCGGAGCCTTGGTGCCCACTATAATATGCCCGCAGTTGCGGCACTCCCACACCTTTACCTCGCTCTTGGCAAAAACCTCTGCCATTTCCACGTTTTTTAGCAGAGCGCGGTACCGTTCCTCGTGATGCTTTTCAATGGCACCCACCATACGGAACTTCGCTGCAAGCTCCGGAAAACCTTCTTCCTCAGCGGTTTTGGCAAAGTCCTCATACATATCGGTCCACTCGTAGTTTTCACCCTCCGCAGCGGCTTTCAGGTTAGCGGCGGTGTTGCCAATGCCGTTTAGCTCCTTGAGCCACATTTTGGCGTGCTCCTTTTCATTGTCGGCAGTTTTTAAAAATAGGGCGGAAATCTGCTCAAAGCCTTCCTTTTTGGCGGCGGAAGCAAAGTATGTATACTTGTTTCTCGCCTGAGATTCCCCTGCAAATGCTGCCTGTAAATTCTTCTCGGTCTGGGTGCCGGTATACTTTCCGCTCATAGCAATAATCTCCTTATTTGTTCATTTATATGGCCCTGCACTGCTCTGTTCCGGACGTCACAAAGCCCTCTGCTCTCACCAGCGCAGTGTAATGCAGTAGTTATTGGGTTATCTTCTCAAAGTCAGAGGCCGGGTGCTTGCACAACGGGCAAACAAAATCAGCAGGCAGCTCCTCCCCTTCATAAATATACCCGCAGACAGTACAGCGCCAAGCAGTTTTGCCGCCCTCGGTAACCTTCTCAAAGTCAGAGGCCGGGTGCT
>CATJLA010000064.1 GCA_949741215.1 uncultured Oscillospiraceae bacterium | reverse complement strand
TTTCCAACTTTTTAAGCCGCTGCGGTGGGGAGCTTACCTGGAGCCAGACCCGGCGTATCTTTGCGCCGCTGTTCTCTACAATTTCTACCTTCCATACCCGGGGGATTATTCACCGGGGCTTGAGCCCTCAAACCGTTTCGATCGACAAGGATGGACATCTTTGGATTTCCGACTTTGCTACCGCCGCTTTGCGTACCGACAAAAGCGAGATTGATACCCAGTTGTTTACCGGCTACTGCGCGCCGGAGCAGTATGCCCAGGATGGCTGGCAGGGCAGCTGGACCGACGTGTATGCTCTGGCGGCGCTGATGTATAAATCCATGACCGGTACCATGCCTCCTCAGGGGGACCAGCGGAAGGTAAACGATAACCTCTGCCCCTGCTTCCAGCTGAACCCGGCCATTCCCCAGGGAGTTTCCAACGCTATTTCCCGGGCTATGACAGTGCAAATGGAGCAGCGCACCCAAACCGTGGCGGAGTTTTCAGCAGAGCTGTTTGCCGCCGCATCCTCCCAGACGAAATCCACAGACCAGGTGCAGCGCACCGGGGGGAGCAGTTCTGTCCGGAAGAAAAAAAAGAAGAAGCCCAGCAACGGAATTTTAGTGGGATTTTTAACATTGATTATCAGCATTGTGGCGCTGACCTTCTGCGCCCGGTGGTTTTATGATACCTATTTGAGCAACAACGCCGGAATGGCCTCCTCCTCTCAGCCGGTGATTCCGCAGGAGGGCAGTTCTGTTCCCAACACGGTTCCCCGCTTTGTGGGAATGACCCTGGAAAGTGTGCAGAGCAATGTGATTTATCAGGAAAGCTATGTGTTTAGCACCCAGTTCCAGGAAAACGATGAGTATCCGGAAGGCACCATTTTCAGCCAGGATCCGGAATATGGCACACCGCTGCGAAATAAAGGCAATGTGACTTTATATGTAAGCACCGGCTCGCAGATTGTGTTTATGCCTAATCTGGTTGGGGAAACAGTAGAACGGGCCCAGGAAATTTTAAGCACTATGGGCGTAAAAAATGTGGACATAGTACATTCCTATGAGAAGGGGGACCCAGATACGGTTCTGCGTACCAACATTGCTCCCGATACCCCCTTTAAGAAAAATACCGATCGGGTGATGCTGATCATAGCGGCGGAAAAGCCGGAACCGGAAGAACCTGAGGAAGGCGAGAACAGTGGAGAGGAAGAAGATCCGAACGAAAGCTCCAGCAGCTCCAGCAAAAGAACAGACGTGATTGTAATCAATCCGTAGCTGTATTTTAAGTATGCTTGGGCCTTAGGCTGCGCTGACGTCCTGCGGGCCGTTATTGCAAAGGCTGCCTGCAGGTACAGAGAAAGGGGAAAAGCGGAATGAAGCTGGCCTTTAATACCATAGGCTGCCCTGGCTGGAGCTGGGAGCAGGTGCTGGAAACTGCCTTCCGCTTTGGGATGGACGGCGTGGAGCTGCGGGGCCTTGAGGGGGAAACAGAGCTTTCCCGGATTGGCCGGTTTATGCCGGAAAGGCGTGGAAATACGGTGGAGCTGTTGCGTCAAAGGGGGTTGGAGCTGCCTATGGTGAGCTCCGGCGCCTGTTTGGGGGCCGGCTTTGTAGACATGTGTATGGAGGAGGCCCGGCGTTCGCTGGAAATTGCGGCAGCGGTGGGCGCCCATTTTATGCGAGTGCTAATCACTCAGGCCCCTAACCCCACTCCGGCCAATTTACGACAGGCGCTGGTGCTGTATGGGGAGCTTTGCGATCAGGCTGCGGAGTATGGCATTCAGGTACTGATGGAAACCAACGGCGTGCTGGGGGAAAGCCGGGCCATGCGGGAGTTTATGCGCCAGGCAAACCGGCCTAACAGCGGTGTTTTGTGGGATATCCACCACACCTGCCGCTATTTTGAGGAGCCCCCTGCCGAAACTGTGAGGAAGCTGGGAGCGTATATCCGCTATGCTCATTTGAAGGACTCCCGCTTAAACCAGCTGCGGGTGGAATACTGCCTGCCTGGAGAGGGGGATATTCCCCTGGCCGAAGCGCTGGACAGGCTTCGGGTTATAGGATACGAGGGGTATGTCTCCCTGGAGTGGGTAAAGTGGTGGATTCCCTCTTTGCCAGAGCTGGACAGAGCTTTGGCGGGCTTTTGGGACGTCGCTGGGCCTTATTGCAAACCGGGAGCGCCCTGCTTTAGACGAGGCTGGGAGGAAGTAATTTGAAGCTTTTCTGGATTTATCTGGCGATTATCAATCTGTACGCTTTTTGCCAGTACGGCTGGGATAAGCACCTTGCCAAAAAGAAAAAATTCCGAATTCCGGAACGGGAGCTGATGCTTGCTGCCGGGCTGGGGGGCGCGCTGGGGGCGTTGCTGGGAATGCAGTGCTTCCGGCACAAAACCCAGCATAAAAAATTTACCATCGGAGTTCCGCTGCTGCTGGCACTTTGGATTTTGATCATCGGCGTAGTACTGTACTTTTTTGAATATGGAGTGGTGGTGTTATGAAAGTAGCAAAAAAGCTATGTCTGGCTATCCTGATCAGCCTGGGCGTGTGCGCCTTGTTTGGGTGCGGCAGTGCCGTCACCAGTGAGCAGCTGCCTGGGGTTTATGTTTATCAGGGGGAATCCTTTTCCGGCATGGAGGGGGATGATTTCACTATTACCCTGGAGGCGGACGGCAGCTACAGCTTTTACGAAAGTATGCTCAGCAGTTACATTGGCACCGGCAGCTGGCAGCTGGAAAACGGTGTGCTGACCTTGACAGAGGACGAGAATATTGGCTACAACATGACCAACCGGTTCCGGGTGGATGGAAAGACGTTGCGGTTTGTGGAGAAAGATTCCGATAACTTTATTTACCTCAAACTGGCGGACGGAGCGAAGTTTTGCCGTGCAAAAGCTTAATTCAGGGCAAAACTGCTGCCAAAACTGCCGCTTTGCTTTCGAAGACAACCGCCCTCACCCTTACACCCGCCAAAAGGTTTGGTTCTGCCAACGGAAAGGACCTTTTTTCAGCAGGAATCACCGTCCCGGAGAGGGGGCCAGGATTCTGCCGGAATGGAACGGATGCGAGATGTTTCAGCGCAGAACAGAGCAAAGACAGCGATGAACAAGCTGTTTGATTCGTAAAAACCGCCTGCGGCGATTCTCATAACGAGAAGGCCGCAGGCGGTTTTGCGCACTATAAGCAGGCACAAAGCAAAACGACGTCCTAAAAAATTATTTGCTGATAAGATCAGCTACATATAGCCCATTGGCAGCCGCCTGAGAAAGCGACCGGGTAAACCCTGCGCCATCCCCAATAGCATAAATGCCCTTGGAGCCTGTAATCCCAAAGTTCTCACACTGCGGGCGGGCGGAATAATACTTGCATTCAATGCCATACAGCAAGGTATCGTGGTTGGCTGTACCGGGAGAAATAGCGTCCAAGGCGTGCAATGTTTCAATAATATTATCCAGCTGGCGTTTGGGCATACACAGGCTTAAATCACCAGGCACAGCGTTCAGGGTGGGGCGGGTAGTGCTCTCCCGCAGCCGCTTTTCATCGGTGCGGCGGCCGTTTTCCAAATCTCCAAGCCGCTGCACCAGTACACTGCCTCCGCTGATCAGATTTGCCAGGCTTGCCACATGCCGGGCATACTCAATAGGCTCCCGAAAGGGCTGGGTAAACCGTATGGTAGACAAAAGCGCAAAGTTGGAGTTACCGGTTTTGCGGGCAGGATCCCGGTAGGAGTGGCCGTTTACCGTAAGCACACCGCTGGTGTTCTCGGTGACTACGGCGCCCCGTTCGTTAAAGCAGAACATTCGGGTGGTATCCCCGTATTTTTGGGAGCGGTACCAGATTTTCGGCTCGTAAATCTTTTTGGAAAAGTCCTCCCAGATCATAGCGGGAAGCTCCACCCGCACACCTACGTCTACCTGATTGTTTTGCAGCGGAATGCCATTTTTCTGGCACCAGTCAGAAAAAAAGCGGCTGCCGAACCGACCTACCGCAAAGATGATCTTCTCTCCGGTAATAACCTGCTCCCCTTCCCTTGTTTGACAGAAAACCTTGCGAGCATCCCGATCTACATCGGTTACCTGGGTGTTCGTACAGATTTCACATCGCTGCTCCAAATCCTCTACCAGGCGGGACATGGTATCAAAGTTAGCGTCTGTCCCCAAATGCTTTAACTGGGCTTGGCTCATGTGAAGGTCATGCTGGAGACACAGCTTTTTCAGCTCGTCGCTGGGCTGGAACCGCTGGGTAGTGGCCCCAAAGGAAACCAGAATGCCGTCCGCTTGCTCAATGTAATCCATCACCGTTTCGGGAGGAAGAAAATCGGTAAGCCAGCCGCCATATTCGGTGGAAATCACATACTTGCCGTCTGAAAAGGCCCCTGCTCCCGCCAAGCCCTCCATAATGGCGCAGGAGGGGCACTTTACACATTTTTCCGCCTTTTTTGTCACAATAGGGCAACTGCGCTTTGCCAGAGGATTCCCTTTTTCCAAAAGGCAGACAGACAGCTCAGGGTTGTTTTGGCAGCATCGATAGGCAGCCATCAGCCCACCGATACCGCCGCCGATGATTACGATGTCATAGTGTTGTTTTTTCATCCTTCAAACCTCCTGCAATAATTCCGGCAGAGCAGCCGGCGCCGTTTTGCACAAACGTCTATATTATACTGGATGGTTTGCTAAAAAGCAAGAGTAAACTTGAAAAAAAATAGTAAATTTGAAGAAGTTCTAAAAAAATCACTTTACGTCAGCAAATAAAAGCCATTTTTTTGCAATGTGACGGCATGCTGTTTAAGAAAAATGTACCGTATCCTGCTGTTTTTCATCCATACGATTAAGCTGCCCGTATGTTAGAACAATAACAATAACAGAAATCACAAATGTCAAAAGGTCTGATACCGGCATGGAGTATAGGACACCGTCCAACCGGTAAATTGGGGGCAGGATTAGTGCAAACCCAACACCGAACACAATCTCCCTGACCATAGAAAGCATGGTTGAGGCTACCGCCTTTCCCATCGCCTGCAGAAAGATGAACGCCGCCTTATTCACACAGGCAAACACCACCATACAGAGATAAATTCGGAATGCTCGGACTGCAAAATCCGTGTAATAAACGCTCTCATTCGCCGCACCAAAAATACTGATCAGTCCAACCGGAAAAAACTCTACAATAACAAGTGCAAGAATACCAACTGACGTTTCTGCTATCAGCAGCCTTGTAAAAAGCTCTTTTACCCTCCTGCTTGCCCCTGCGCCCATATTATACCCAACAATCGGGATGCACCCTGCGGCCATCCCCACCACAATCGATATCACAATCTGAAAAAACTTCATCACAATACCTACCACAGCCATTGGGATCTGCGCATACTGCTCCTGTCCAAACACAGCATCCAACGCTCCATACTGCCGGATCATATTGTTAATAGCCGCCATTGCCGCCACAAGGGATATTTGTGACCGAAAACTGCAAATGCCAAGGACTAATGTCTGACGTACAGTCTCCCCTTTCAGCTTAAAATCCTCTTTGCCCAATTTTACCGTCTTTGTGTGTAAAAGATACCATACTGCTAATACCGCTGTTACAATCTGACCAACCACTGTTGCCACGGCAGCCCCCATCATCCCCCATCGAAATACAAAAATAAAGATCGGATCAAGGACAATGTTGACTATCGCCCCTGCAAGCGTGGAAGCCATAGCAAATCCCGGGCTGCCGTCTGCACGGATCACCGGGTTCATTGCCTGGCCAAACATATAAAAGGGGATTCCAAGAGAAATCCAGAAAAAGTATTCTTTTGAATGACGATATGTTTCTTCATTCACTATCCCTCCAAACATTGCTATGATCTGGCTGCTGAACAGGAGATAGACCGCACACAGCACCAGACCAGAAAAGACCGTGAGCAGGATAGAATTTCCCATACTTCTGCCCGCATCCTGCGGCTTGCCCTTCCCCAAGCTTAGGCTTACAAAGGCACAGCAGCCGTCGCCCACCATAACTGCAATGGCAAGGGCAATCACGGTCAGCGGGAACACCACCGTATTCGCAGCATTTCCATAAGAACCAAGATAAGCGGCATTAGCAATAAATATCTGATCAACAATATTGTATAAAGCGCCTACCAGAAGCGAAATAATACATGGAATAGCATATTTTCTCATCAACCGTCCAACCGGTTCCTCCCCTAAAAATGCATTAGCTTTTGCTTCCATATTTGTCTCCTTTCTACAATCAGGCAGTCAGTTTTCTGCCTATTTGTTCGGGGCTTATGCCGCAAACCAGCTGATTTACCCCTTTGTGCATAAAAATATAGCGTATAGCCCTGGCTGCTGGATTTACGCCAAAGGCTACACGCTAATATACTTTGCTGTATTTTTACAGACGAAACTGCATGGCCGGTAACCGGATTACTCAAACGAAGCCACACACATTTTTATGAATTATATTCCTTCTTTAGAAAAAACGCAAAGGGATTTCCGCACAAAAATCGTCCTAATTTTATGTGCAAGACGTATAAATTTCCGCTACTCTTATTTTTCTAATTTCATCCAGATATCCTATGACTTTTCGGCAAAATCCACAGTCTTGATCGTCTTAACCCCAAGCATAAAATAAAGGATATGAAACACCCATACACAGGCAAGAACAATCCT
>CATJLA010000063.1 GCA_949741215.1 uncultured Oscillospiraceae bacterium | reverse complement strand
GGCTTTATTGACAGAAGAGGTATAAACCCCCTCCATCTGCTTTTTGAACTGGGATACCGTAAAGGACTCCTTAGCCTGAGCACGGCTCATCAGCCTGCCTGCCCCATGAGGCGCCGAGAAGTTCCAGTCCTCGTTCCCCTTGCCAATGCAGATCAAGCTGCCGTCTCTCATGTTAATCGGAATCAGCAGCTTTTCCCCGGCTTTGGCAGAAACCGCCCCTTTCCGCAGGATCATGGCATCAGTATCAATATAATTGTGGATGGTAGTAAACCGCTCCTCCTCATGAAGCTCCATCCCTTTCAGAATCTCCTCCATCATTGCCTGACGGTTCAGCTGAGCATAGCGCTGCACCAGCCGCATATCATGGAGGTAATCCTCAAACAGGGCGCCCTCCACATAGGCCAGCGCCTTTGGAACATTGGTACGGATTTCCGCCTTTAGTCGTTTCAGCTCCTTTTGTATCTCCTTTTGACGTCCTGCCGCTTTCAGTTGCTCAATCACCCCCGCAAGCGAGGCGTCATCTGTTTGATTCAGCACCTTATAGCCAGCTTCCTGGTAAAACTGGGCAACCTCCAGCCCCAAGTGCCTGCTGCCGGAGTGCACCACAAGATAAATCCGCCCCTGCTCATCCCGATCCGCCTCAATAAAGTGGTTGCCGCCGCCCAACGTGCCCATGCTTTTTTCTGCCCGGGGCAAATTTACAAACCGAGCGCACCGCAGCTCATTCAGGTCGATTTCGTCCGCATAACGATGGGTATTTTTCCGCACCTCAAAGCCTGCGGGTATCCTTTCCCGGATCAGCTTATCCAGCTTTTGCGGCTCCAGATGGTCCTCTTTGATCCGAACCGTTTCCATACCGCAGCCGATATCCACCCCCACAAGGTTGGGCACAATTTTATCAGTAATCGTCATGGTAGTGCCTATGGTACAGCCTGCCCCCGCATGAATATCCGGCATCATTCGGATACGGCTTCCCGCAGTAAATTCCTGATTGCAAAGCGCAATCACCTGCCCTATAGCAGACTGATCCACCACATCGGTAAAAATTTTTGCTGTATTATATTTGCCGTTTAATTCGATCATAGCATTTTCCCTTCTCTTTTTGCCTGTATCCGAAAGCCCCTCCGCCCGATCTCTATTATACTCGTTTTGGGCTTGCTCGTAAATATATGTTTTACAGTTAAGGCAACTTCCTTTCAGTCAGCTCCGGTAAAAAGGACGAAATCTTTCTCCTGTTTTCCGCATGCTCCCTTTTCAGGCTCAATGTTGCCCAAGGTCGCTTCGCAAAATCGCTCGTCAAAATATCTAAAACAAGAATTTGTTAGATCGACGAATGACCATTAAACCCTTTCTCTAAAAACATAATGCGTTTTTCAATATTACGAATTGCCACTTTGGTATTTAAGGCGAAATCATATCCATGAATAGTCCCTCTTGTTTCATTTATTTCAACATTCGCCCCTGCTTCTCGCAATCGTTTACCATAGATAACGCCTTCATCATGTAAACAATCATATTCTGCCGTTTCGATATATGCATCTGGAATGATTTGAGGTAAACTACTATGCATTGGAGAAGCGCCATACATATCTTCAACCTTCAAATTTTTGCAGTAATAGCACCACATCCGTTTGTTATTTTTTGAATTCCACAACGGAGTATCCGAAAACCTTTTCATTGAATCCGTCTGCATAGTTACGTCTGTCAAAGGATATACCAGCATTTGAAGACATGGCTGTTTCAAATCTTCCTGTTTATAATTATTACAAATCAATGCAGCAATTGACGCGCCGGCACTATCTCCAGCCACCCCGATTTTTTCATTGTTAATCCTAAATTCTTCCGAATTTTCCATAATGCATTTATATAACGCTACAACATCCTCATATGCAGTTGGATATGGATACTTAGGTGTCAAATGATAATCCGGAAAGTAAACCCGGCATTTTGCTTTCATTGCATACATACACGCAAGTTTTTTGTGATAGGCAGAGGCCCTGTAACTGAACGCCCCTCCATGCACATAAATTAAGCAGGGCAGCTTTTCTCTTATATTTGTCGGTTCAAATATGTCTACCTTAAATGTTAGCCCCTTATATCCCTCAACAGTAATATTTCTATGGATAACTTCCTTGGGAACCATTGTCAACCGAAAGGATATGACCTGAAAAATATTGGCGCACCATATGATCGCCTTATTATATGGGGTCTTTCTTGCTATTCGTCTCAATTCAGAATCGATCTGTTTTTTGTATTTCATTGATAGACATGCCCTTTCTTTCCCTATCCTTACAAATCTTGTTTATTTCTCTGATTATAACATCGGCTTTGATTTGATTCAATCTGTTTTCGTAAAATTGTCGGAGCTTTCAGGCAGCAGCATTTTCCTTAAAAGAGACCTGCATTGACAAAAGAGATTTTCAGAGTATAATGTTTTATGTATAAGTATATTCATCAAGTGCTCTGCCCGCCGTACAGGCTGCAGAGAGAATAGTGAACCGGGTGAGATTCCCGGACGGTACCGCCACTGTATGTATTTGAGCCTGAAACTCATTGATGAAAATCAGTCACTGGGCAACTGGGAAGGCAGAGTTCAGGCAAAGAGGCTCTCCCCTCTGCAAATGCAAGCCAGGAGACCTGCTTGATGAGAATATCACTCCTTCCCACGAGTAAATTTGGGCAAGGGGCTTGTTTTGTTGCGGCAAAAACGGGCTGCGGCAGCTTTTTCAGGCTGCTGCGGCCTATTTTTATGTTCGCTGTCCTCCCGTAAAATGTTTCACGTGAAACATTTGTTTCTGTTTGCAAAGACGTAACTGCCGGTTTATTTTCTTATACTCCCAACAAAAGCCCCTGGGAGCTTCCCCCTCCAAGGCAAGCGGCCAAGGGCTTTTATATGAAGTCATAACACTTTCCGGCAGTCGGGCAGGTCTTCATTTTTGTTCCGCGCACCCTCATTTTTCTTCTGTGAAAGGATAACTGTCATGAGCCGTTTCCACACCATGCGCCAAACTGCCGCCCAAAAATTCCTGATAATCGCCTTGCTGGCATGTGCCTGCGTGCTTTCTACCCTGCTGTGTGTCTCGGTGGGAACGGTGTCCTACACCTTTTCAGAAACCGTTCAGGCCTTTTTCAACCCTGAGGCCACCGCCCGCCTGATCGTCTGGAACGTTCGCCTACCCAGAATTTTATGCGGCGGTATGGTAGGCGTCTGCCTTTCTCTGGCAGGCTGTATTCTTCAGGGCGTCATGCGCAATCACCTGGCCTCCCCCTCTACCATCGGTGTTACCAGCGGCGCCAGCTTTATGGGCTACCTCACCCTGGCAGCCTTCCCCCAATACTCTCAGGCGCTGCCTATAGCCGCCATTCTCGGCTCCTTTGCCACCACTATGGCAATCTATCTGCTGGCTTATGAAAAAGGGGTAAGCCCCGTTAAGATGATCCTTTCCGGCATGGCTGTTTCCGCTATGTTCGGCGCTTTTAACGACATCATCCGCACCTTTTTCTCCGAGCATCTTGCCAACACCGCCGGGTTTATGGTAGGCACCCTCAACGGCTGCGTGTGGGATAGCTTCTTCATGATCCTTCCCTACATGTCCGCCGGCATTCTGATCTGCTTTTTTCTCCCCTCCAAAATGAACATCCTCATGCTGGGAGACGAAATGGCTAATTCCCTGGGGCTGAGAACCGAGCGCTTCCGTCTGTTTTTGATAGGGGCGGCCTCTCTGCTTTCCGGCGCTTCGGTTGCGGTGGCGGGGCTTGTCAGCTTTGTGGGGCTGGTAGTGCCCCATATTGCCCGGCTGATTGTGGGCTCAGATTACAAATACCTGTTTCCCGCCTCCATTTTTCTGGGGTACACTCTGGTGGTGGTGTGTGACACAATCGGACGGGTAATCCTCCCGGTTGGAAATTTGTCTGTCAGTATTGTGCTTTCCTTTATCGGAGCGCCCTTCTTCCTGTACCTGCTCCGGAAGAAAAACACCGATTAGCTCAGGAGGAATGCGCTATGTATTTTGGTTTTCAGGACGTCGCGGTAGCTTATGGCGGCGAGGTTATCCTGGAAGATATCCGGATGGAGTTTGCCAAAGGGCAGATTACCACCATCATCGGACCCAATGGGTGCGGCAAAAGCAGCCTGCTGAAAACCGTTTCCCGGGTAGTTGCGCCCTCGGCAGGGCAGGTTGTTTTTGAGGATAAGCCCCTTGCCTCCTATCCCCCAAAAGAACTGGCAAAACGGATTGCCTACCTGCCCCAAATACATACCTCCCCCAGGGATATTGACATCCGCACCCTGGTTTCCTATGGCCGGTACCCATATAAAAGGTTTGGAGCCGGGCTTAGCTACAAAGATTACCAGGTGGTGGATCAGGCGCTGGCTATGGCCGGCCTGGAGCATATGGGCAGCCGCCTGCTGAACAACCTTTCCGGTGGAGAAAAACAGCGGGCATGGATTGCCATGACCATCTGCCAGCAGCCGGAGATCCTTTTGCTGGATGAGCCTATCACTTACCTGGACATTGGCTACCAGGTGGAGGTGCTGGAACTGATCAAAAAGCTGAAGGAGCGACTGAAAATCACGATTATTATGGTGCTCCACGACATGAATTTTACCGCCCGATACTCTGACTGGGTTTATATGCTGAAAGACCGCCGCATCTATGGCAGCGGCCGGCCTGACGAGATGATCAGCGCTGAAAAAATGAAGCAGGTTTTCGGCATTGATTCCCAGATTCTTCATGACGAGAAAAACCACTGTCCGTTCATTATCCCGGAGAAGCTTCAACAAAAATAAACCGGGTTCAAATAAACAGCATCCCAAAACTTAGAAAAAAAGGAATGAAATCATGAAAAAATTGATTGCCTCATTATTGACCCTTTCGGTGCTTGCCTCTTTAGGGGCCTGCGCCAACCAAAGCTCCTCCGGCAGCACGGAAAGCTCCAGCCAGAGCCAGGAGAGCTCCCAGCCCACTTCGTCCACGGAAAACCCGGAAAGCTCCTCTGACCCTCAACAGGCTGATGATGAGATTGTCAACTACTATCTAAGCAAGGCCGACGAGGTTACTGTAACCGATACCCATGTCACCTTTACCGACGATACCGGCCGGGGGGAAATTTCGGTGCCGAAGAACCCGAAGAAGGTAGCGGTTTTGTACGGCAGCCTTTCCTGCCTGTGGTATGAGGCCGGCGGTACAGTGCAGGCCACAATCGGCGGTAAAAGCGCTGTAACCCTGTATCAAGAGCAGATCGGCCGCGACATTACTCAGGACGAAGGTGTGGTAATCGTGTCTGAAAGCTCTTCCGGCACCAGCTGGGATGTGGAAACCATCTTGGCGGAAGAGCCTGACCTGATCATCTGTTCTATCGGCATGAAAGGATATGAAACGATCAGCGGGCCTGCAGAGTCCGCCAATATTCCTGTTATCGGCATTGATTATGATGGGGTGCAGGATTATCTCAAATGGTTCAAGGTATTCTGCAATCTGAGCGGCAACCCGGAGCTGTGGAATTCGATTGCCGACCAGACTGCCCAGGGTATCATTGATATTGTTTCTCAGGTTCCCGAGGATGTGGAGGCCCCCCGCGCAGTGATTCTGGTGCTTTCCTCTGACGTGCTGAAGGCTTACACCGGCGCGTCCCAGCCTGGTGTGATCCTCAAGGAGCTGGGCGGTGTAAACCTGGTGGACGAGGAGCATTCCCAGAAGGGCTCCAGTATTGAAATCAGCATGGAGGACCTGTATGCCCTGGCGCCGGATATGATTTTCCTCTCCGAATTTGGTGAAACTACGCTGGAAACCTTGGGCGAGCTGTATGGGGACGACCCTGTATGGAACAGCCTGGACGCTGTAAAGGAGGGAAAGCTTTACGGGCTGGAAAAGGCGCTGTTCCACAACAAGGCCAACAGCAATTATGATAAAGCTTACCGGTTTATGGCAAAGCTTCTCTATCCCAACAGCAAATTTTAAGGCTGCAGTTCTGTCCTAAAAGCGTGTACAAAACCGCTGCATTGCCCATAGGACATGACAGCTGCGGTTGATTCCCGGGCTTTTACCGGGCCTATTGTAAAGGAGCGAACCCCATGTTTGAAATTGTAAAGCCTATGGAGATTGAAAAACGGAGCTTTGAGATTATCTCACAGCTGCTGGGCGGCCGGGAGTTTTTGCCGGAAAACGAGCCGGTAATCAAGCGGGTAATCCACACTACCGCCGACTTTGATTACGCGGAGAACCTAATGTTCTCCCCCGGCGCAGTGCGTAAAGGAATGGACGCACTGCAAAAGGGCTGTCACATCGTCACCGATACTACCATGGCTATGAGCGGCATCAACAAGACGATTTTAGCCAGGCTGGGCGGGCAGGCCCACTGCTTTATCGGGGACAGGGATGTGGCCGAGGAGGCCAAGGCCCGGGGCATTACCCGCTCCATGGTTTCGATGGAGAAAGCGGCCCGGCTGGAGAAGCCCTGCATTTTTGCGGTGGGGAACGCTCCTACCGCTTTGGTTGCCCTTCACGAGCTGATTCAGGCGGGAACAGTAAACCCGGTGCTGGTAATCGGCGTACCGGTGGGCTTTGTAAATGTGGTGGAAAGCAAGGAGCAGCTTATGG
>CATJLA010000062.1 GCA_949741215.1 uncultured Oscillospiraceae bacterium | reverse complement strand
TGTTGGCCACATGGGTTCCGCCGCAGAGTTCCACGGAGAAATCCCCCATTTTCACCACGCGGACCCCCTGCCCGCAGGCCGCAAAAAAAACAGAATGTCCAGGCTGCCTACAGCGCTTCTGTGAGCAACGCCAATGCGCTGGACCCACGTTCCCTCCCCAGAATGGTGGGTAAAACCAAAGCCACCCTGCTTACTATGCTGGGTACCGCCGGAATGATCCTGTTTGCACTGCCTCTGTTCACCGGATTAGGAGAGGCGATTGCCTCCGGCGCCCTTTCCCCTGCCGGCATCACCGATTTTGAGGCTGTACGCCAGCTGATGTTCTTTTTCGGCTGTTTTCTGCTCAGCGGGGTAATTGCTTCCGGCGGCAGAAAAATAAACAAGCGCTTACGTCGCTTTACCCGCTATGTACAGGAGCTGCGGGGCCGCAAATTTTGCGCTATCTCCCAGCTGGCCTCTGCCGTGGGCAAAAGCGAGGGCTATGTGGCACGGGACCTTGCCCATATGATTCAGCTGCGGATGTTCCCCACCGGTTACATTGATCCCAACAAAACCTACCTGATTTTAGACCAAACCACCTACCAGCAGTATCTGGACGCGGAGCAAATTATGAAGCAGCAGCAAATGGCCGCAAAAGCCGAACAAAAACAGGAGCCCAAGCAGGAAGTAAAGCAACCGGAACAATCGTCCGCCGCTCAAACCGGCAATGCAGAGCTGGACCGGGTAATTGCCGAGGGCAACCGGTATATCCAGGAAATTCGTTCTGCTAACAACGCCATTCCCGGGGAGGAGTTTTCCCGCAAAATCTCCCGGATGGAAGCGGTTACCACCCAAATTTTCAGCTATGTCACCAATCATCCCAACAAGGTTTCGGAAATCCGGAAGTTTTTAAGCTACTATCTGCCTACTTCCCTGAAGCTGCTCCACTCCTACCAGAAGTTTGACGCCCAGCCGATTCAAACCGAAAACATTCTGGCGGCCAAGCAGGAAATCCAGGATTCTTTCGATAAAATCAACGCCGCCTTTGAAAACCTGCTGGAGGGCTTATATCAAGAAGATGTGCTGGATATCTATTCTGATATCTCGGTGCTGGAAAATATGCTGGCCCAGGAGGGCTTGACCGACAGCGATTTCAAAATGCCTGCCCAAACTGCCGAGGGCTTTCAGCAAATGGGCGGTTAAAATCCCAACTATTAACAGGGTCTGTTGCCTTCCGGCCGCAGGCTCTGTTTTTTACGGCATTTTTTGGACGTAACTGCCGCACCCCATTTCTGTGGAAACAGGCAGGCACAAAGCCATGGGCAGCATCCCGCAAAGCTTTACCGCTTTCAGGACGTCCCGCAGCCTTGTGCCTGCCTGTTTCTTTCCGCTTTTAACCCAGCCAGTTTTAGATAGAAATATCGTTTGCCACCTGATACAGCTTAGTGTCAAACACCCTCTCCTGCTGCAGGGCCTCCAGAATATCCAGGTCAATCACCTTACCCTGCTGCATCACCACAACCCGGTTGCCAATCCCTTGTTCCAGCAGCTCAACTGCATGATACCCCATGGAGCTGCCCACAATTCTATCCCGGGCCGAGGGAGAACCGCCCCGCTGCACATGGCCAAGCACTGTAGCGCGGCTTTCCACACCGGTTGCCATTTCAATCTCCTTTGCAATTTCAGTAACATCCTTGCCAACGCCCTCTGCCACCATAATAATAAAGTGATGCTTACCGGTGTTCAGGGTCTTTTTCATCTTATCGATGACATCCCGTTCCATATCAAAAGGAACCTCCGGCACAAGAATACAGGTAGCGCCACAGGCAATTCCGGCATGCAAAGCCAGATCACCGCACCGACGTCCCATAACCTCCACCACCGAGCACCGGTCGTGGGATTGGGAGGTATCCCGAAGCCGGTCCACCATCTGCATAACGGTGTTTACCGCAGTATCAAAACCCACGGTGTACTCCGAGGACGCAATATCATTGTCAATCGTCCCCGGCACGCCGATACAGGGCACACCCTTGATAGAAAGATCTCTCGCACCCCGGAAGGAACCGTCGCCCCCTACAACCACCAGGCCGTCCATTCCTAACGAGCGGCACATATCCACACCCTTTTGAACACCCTCGTCGGTCTTAAACTCCGGGCAGCGGGCGGTATAAAGCACCGTGCCGCCCCGGTGCAGGATGTCCGAAACCGTTCTCAAGTTCATCTCAAAAACGTCGCCGTTCAACAGGCCTGTATAGCCGTGGTGAATCCCCATCACCCGAATCCCCTTGCTGATAGCGCCTCTGGCCACCGCCCGGATCACCGCATTCATACCAGGGGCATCACCGCCGCTGCTCAATATGCCGATGGTTTTCACTTTTCTGTCCATTCTGCATCTTCCTTTCCCGACTTCGCTTTTTCTTATCGGTTAGATTGATAAATTGTTCACAAAGTTCTGATTCAATTTCATTATAATCAACTTCCTCGGTTAGTGCAAGCAATTTGAAACATTTCTCCATGAAGTTGTAACATATTGCTATATCAAGCCTTATTTTTAAGACTTAACTGCCACATTTTCCTCCCCAAGCACCCTCTTTAGCTCCCGCAGCATCGGTTCGTTCAGGATCGTCCACAAACTGTTAGGGGCAATCATCAGCTTGCTCTGGTCTGAAAAATACACATAAACAGGGAACTCCCCCTCAAACACCCGCAAAATCTGCTGCGCTTTTATAAAAGCCCCATCCTGTCGGCTTTTTACCCTCAAATAAAGCCCCTGCTTCCGGTTTGCCGGCTTCTGTGGGACGTAACTGCTCTCTGCCGCCTCCCTCATTATACCAGGGCTTTCCGGCGGCACTCTGTCATCCTCTGGTACTGCGCCGGATATGGGCATTGCGTCAGGCTCAGTCTCCTGCGACGTCCCGCCTGGTACGGCATAGCGGTTCGCCTTGTAATCCTCCGCCGAAAATACCTGTCCGCAGATCAGCTTAGCGTCCTCTTCCTCCCGTACCGAGAGCCTGCCCTTTATCACCAGCCCCTGCCCCTCCTGGAACAGATTCCGATAATTGGCAAAGCTCTTGGGGAACACCAGCATCTCCATGGTTCCGCCCATGTCCTCCAGGGTGATAAACGCCATCATGTCGCCATTTTTAGTGGTTTTGGTTTTTCGGCCGGTTACCACGCCCACCACCGTTACCTGTCGGCCATCCTGGGCCGCTCCATGCTCCCGGCACTGCTCCAAAAGCTCCGCCATAGGGCTTGCGTGGATTTTCTCCGCAACCGGCTGATACTCCAGCATAGGATGCCCGGAGATATAAATCCCGGGAATTTCCTTCTCCATAGCCAGTCGCTCTTTTGGAGAAAAGTCCTCCACAGGCGGCATCGAATACTGCCGTCCTTTACCCGGCCCGGTATCCTCCTCCGAGAAAAACAGGTTCATCTGCCCCTCCAGATTCTGCCGCCGCTCCTCCTCAAGCTCCCCTATAATTCGATCATACCCCAACAAAAGCTGCTTCCGGTTAGGGTTCAAAGAGTCAAAAGCGCCGCAT
>CATJLA010000061.1 GCA_949741215.1 uncultured Oscillospiraceae bacterium | reverse complement strand
GTGGACGGAGTACGGGAGATTGTTGCCAATTACGATGTTGACGGCATCCATTTTGATGATTACTTTTATCCAAACCCTGATGAGGATTTCGATAAAAAGGCATATGACCAATATAAGCAGGAAGGAGGGCTTTCTACCCTGGCTAACTGGCGGAGAGAGAATGTGAATGAACTAATCAGCCGGGTGTACCAGGCGGTTAAGGCGGAGGACCCTACTGTGCGTTTCGGGGTAAGCCCCCAGGGAAACTTTGAGAATAATTACGATAAGCAGTATATTGATGTAGCAAAATGGCTATCAGAGGATGGCTATGTGGACTACATATGTCCTCAAATCTATTTCGGGTTTGAGAACTCTACCTACCCGTTTGCCGCTACGGTAGAGCGGTGGAACCGACAGATTAAGGTGCAGTCGGTACAGCTGTATGTAGGGCTTTCCCCCTATAAAATTGGCCTGGAGGATCAATGGGCTGGGGACGGAAGATTGGAATGGCAGCAGGACTCCGACATTTTAGCAAGAATGGTGGAAACTGCCAGAAAGGCTGAATGCTACGGCGGATTTGCCATGTTTCGGTATGATTCTATCTTTTATCCGGCGGCCGGGGTGAAGGATCAGGTGGAGAATGAGCTGAAAAGTTTGCAGGATGTGCTGTAGATTTCAAACTAAGGGAAAAGGCGAAATTGGAGGATACATACTTACATGAGCAGGATGTCCCCAAAAAAGAAAAAGAGCAGAGCGCTGCCGGTGGTGCTTACCGCGTTGTTTCTGGCAGTAACGGTAGGCGCCGGGTTCCTTGCTGCCAGCCTGGATAGGGAAACCCTGGCGGGATTTCTTGCACCAATAGCTGATCCTCTACACATTTCTTCCTCTCAGACGTCATCTTTTGGGGGGGCTTCCCCCAACGGAAGGGAACCGGATGGGCAGGGCAGTGATGAAGGCTTGTCCTCTTCTGGCGGACAAGAGAGCTCAGGCGATGTTAGCGGCCCGGATGGGCAGGACGTCCCAAACCGGCCCGAGCAGGGTGAGCCGGTACAGCAGCCGGATTTGCCGATAGTCTATCGCAAGCCGGATCAGATGCGGGGCGTTTGGTTGACAGCAGAGGAAGGGGGCAGCCTTAAGGCGGGGGAAAATATTCCGCAAGCAGAGGCCTTTGCCCAAGCGGATGAGGCCTTGAGCCAGATTGAAGCCCTTTCGATGAACAGTATTGTGGTAAACGCTGCAGTGGGGGACAGGCTGCTTTATCCCTCGGATTTGGTAGACAGCCTAACCAGGGACTATGATGTTTTAGAGTATTTGCTAACACAAAGCCGGGAAAAAGGGCTGTATACCTATGTGGCATTGCCTTTGCTGGAGGAGGGCGAGACGGTTTCGCTGGAGGGAATCAACCGAGCGTGGGAGGTTGTTAGGGAATTTTCTAAAAAATATCAACCGGACGGGCTGCTGTTTTATCGTCTTGCGGCAGAAAATGGGGCGGAACAACAGCAATACAGCCAGTACTTGGCAGATGGCGGCGCTATGGGTGGTGAGAAATATTTCTATGAGCTTTCTCAAAGCCTGCTGGAAACAGCTGCTGCTGCGGTACGGGAGGGCTCCCGCCAAACCCAGGTGGGAGTGCTTTCTCCGCCGGTATGGGCCAATCGTGAAAGCCGGGAGGATGGGTCGAACACCGCGTCTGACTATGAAATGTATTACGACAGCACCTTGGATTTGCGGGAGCTTTTGCGTCAGGGACTGTTTGACTTTGTGATGGTGGAAACTCCCGGCTCCTTAACGGACGAGCAGCTGCCTTTTGAGGAAGTGGTTTCCTGGTGGTCTGCCGTGGGGGAGGAAGTGGGAATTCCTGTGTACCCGATGCAGGCCTCAGACAGGGCGGGCAGCACCGAATACCCTGGCTGGAGCGCTCCGGACGAGCTGACAAAGCAGGTGATTGCCGCCAAAAATTACAGCAGCTATGGAGGAAGCGTGTTTTCCTCGTTGGCAGCGCTGGTGAGCAATCCGGGCAACAGTACCGAAACGCTGATCGGATACCTGAACGAAACGGTGAAAGCGGAGCATATTTTAACCCGCTTGGACTTAACCAGCCCGGAAAAAAACCAATTTTCCACCTTTGAGCCTGAGGTGACCTTTGCCGGCGCCTCTGACCCAAACTTTCCGGTTTCGATCAACGGGGAGGAAATCACTACCGATCAGAACGGCTACTTCTCGGTATCCCTCTCGCTACAGGCAGGGGCAAACCAGTTTGTGATTACCCATAAGGATCAGCGGTATGTGTATGACATCTTCCGGCAGGTACAGATTTTCAGAGAGGTGACGCCAGAGGGCAGCATCACTGTGGATGGCGGCATGCAGATTACTGTTACAGCCATGGCCTATGCGGACGCACAGGTTTCCGCTTCCTTAGGCGGCCAGACTATAGCGCTTACCCTGAGTGAGCAGGACGACGACGAAACCGACCGTACCTCAAACTACCGGAAATATGTGGGAACCTTTACTGCTCCGGCGGCAACTTCTTCGGCGCAGAATTTGGGGAATATTGTATTTTCTGCTAGCTGGAGCGGTGTGACAGACAGCAAACAAGGCGCTTCCGTCAAAGTGAATAAAAAGGCGGTGCTGGGCTCCGGTGTGCTGGCTCAGATTAAAACGGCACAAGCGGAAACCTTTCCAACCAACCAGCTGAACGATCTTTCCCAACCGGGCTGCTACCCTTTGCCGTTGGGCACTATGGACTACCTGGTGGGCGACGAGATTGTGTATAAGCAGGGCAGTGCTACCTATAAGTACTATAAGCTCAACTCTGATAAGCGGGTATATGCTGACGACTTGACTCCCATTACCTCGGTGGATTCCATTGAGGACAACCAAATTACCGGAATGAAGGTGCAGAGCAACACAAGTTATACGGCAATTTCCCTGGACACCAAGTTCAAGGTGCCGTTCACTGTAACCTATGACAGCAGTTCCGTCCGAGTAAAGTTTTTCTATACTGTGGCAGTTCCGGAGGGAATGTCCATCAGCAAAAGCCCGCTGTTTACCGCAGCCTCCTGGTCAGGAGATACCTTGGTGCTCAGCTTGCGCACCGCCAACGGCTTTTTGGGCTTTACTTCCTATTACGACGAGCAGGATCGGCTGGTGCTCCGCTTTAACAATCCGGGCCCCATGGCGTCAATCTATTCTCTCTCCGGCGCACGGATTGTGATTGATCCCGGCCATTCTATCGGAGATCCGGGAGCCTTGGGCTTTTTGAAAAACTATCCGGAGCAGGTGATTAACTACGCTATCACCAGTTACCTGAAAGAGATTTTGCAGGACAGAGGCGCAACGGTGAAAATGATTGACACACAGTCCAGCAAAATTTCTTTGGAAAGCCGGGTGAGCCAGACCGAGGCCTTTGAGCCCCACCTGTTTTTAAGTATCCACAACAACTCTTCGCCTGATTCCAGTGGCGCAGGTACAGAGGTCTATTATTTCAACAGCTTTTCCTCCCAGCTGGCTTCCTATATATCCCAATCAGTCAGCTCGGCGTTGAATACTGCAAACCGGGGCGGCAAGTTTGGGCGGTATTATGTCACAAGGACGTCCCGCTACCCTGCGGTGCTGGTGGAATGCGGCTTCGTCACCAACCAGCGGGAGTATGAGAAGCTGATTCAGGCCGATGCCCAGTACGAGATTGCCGAGGCGATTGCTGATGGTATTGCCAGGTTTATGCAAGCCACCGGATCACTGGAAAATACCGGCGGAGGCGGAGAGGAAATTCCGGAGCCGGGCGTAAACCAGGTGGGAGGCTCATCCACGTCCGGAAGTAATGCCTCCGGCGGAGAAGTGGATAATTCCGGTTCAGCGGACATTAACTTTGACCAGCCCACCGCCACTATTGCAGTGGGGGAGAGCATTGAGCTGCCCTATACCACCGAGAAACCCAATCAATCGTTGGATTGGCGTACGGCGGACGCCTCTATCGCTAAGGTAAGTCAGTCCGGGGTGGTAACAGGGGTTTCGCCAGGTACGGTAAAAATCAGCGTTTGGACAGCGGATGAGGCCTATGCAGATAAATGCTTTGTCACCGTAACGGCGGAGGGGGACACCCGGGAGGAAAGCGATAACTTTGAGCTAAGCTTTGACCAAGATGAGCTTGCCATGGAGCTGGCCGGCGTCGATTATCTGCCCGTCTGGGGCGCTGGAGACAGGGAGCTGCGGTGGAGCAGTAGCGACAGTTCCATCATCTCGGTAGATGCCGACGGCAGGGTAGAGGCGAAAGGGATAGGTACTGCAACTGTCTCGGTGCGGTTCCAAAGCGGCCTGCGGTCGGCACGATTTGAGATTACAGTTTACCCGGAGGGGGCTCTTCCGGATGACAGTTAGGCTTATTTTTTGGGGACGTTGCGCATTTTAAGTGCTGGATAGTGAGATTCTACCGAAATTCTCCTTTTAAGGGGTTCTCTGTTGAAAAAAGCTGTGACAAAATAGGGCTATAAAATTTAAGGGGAGGCCTTTTTATGAATCAACAGGCAATTGGAAGTTTTATAGCCAAAAAGCGCAGAGAAAAAAACATAACTCAGGCCCGGCTGGCAGAGCAGTTGAGCGTTTCGGACAAAACCGTCTCCAAGTGGGAGACCGGAAAATGTATGCCGGATTACAGCATAATCGAGCCTTTGTGCAAAGCGCTTGACATCACCATAGCAGAGCTGATGGACGGAGAGGAAAGCGGGGAATGCAGTATTCCTGCCTATGACAGCACTCAGATACTGGAGCTTGTAAAAAGAATTCAAGCTTTGGAGCACCAGCGCACCATGCTGTATGGGATGATTCTAATTGTTACAGGAATCATGCTTCTGGTGCTGTATTGCAACATATATGGCAGCAACGTAAAAAATTTCGTCTCCGGGCTTCTGTTGGGAATTTCGATTGCGGAAATGCTGGTGGGTGTCTATTTCACAATACGGGGGCTTTCCAGCCGCAAATAGCTTTGGGGGGACGGGAGTGCAGCACTGTATTTTGTGCGCAAAGCCCAAGTCATGTATGGGACAAAGCAACGTCTTAAAATAGGGAAGGTACAGGCATTTGTGGGAGGTGTGGATTTTGAAAAAAGCGGTATTTTATATCCACGGCAAGGGAGGCAGCGCTCAGGAGGCGGAACGGTTTGCTCAAAACTGCCCCGGCCATATAGTGGTGGGGGCGGAGTATCAGGACGGCTTTCCCTGGGAGGCCAAAAAGCAGATATGGGCGTCCTACAAGGCTTTGTGCAGAGAGTATAGCCATATTGTGGTGCTGGCCAACAGCATCGGTGCCTATTTTGCTATGCTTACTCTTGGGCAGCAGCCTATTGAACAAGCACTGTTTATCTCGCCCGTGCTGGATATGGAGCGTCTGATTCGGGACATGATGCAGTGGGCCGGGGTAACCGAGCAGGAGCTTTTGAAGAAGGGGGAGATTCCCACAGATTTTGGAGAAACCCTCTCCTGGGAGTATCTAAGCTATGTGCGGGAGCATCCGGTTCAATGGCAGGTTCCTACCGAGATTTTGTATGCGGGTGGGGACTCCATGACCTCCCGCAAAACGCTGAACGCCTTTTTGGCAGCTCACCCTGCCAGCCTTACAGTAATGGAGGAAGGGGAGCACTGGTTCCACACCCCGGAACAGCTTGCTTTTCTGGATCAATGGATGCAGCGGGTTATGGCAAAGCTTTAGGCGTTGGGGGACGTAAGTGCAGCCCCATGTTCGGTGAGCAAAGTCTCGGCCAGGCGCAAAGCAAAGCGATGTCCCTGATGAAAAGGATAAAATACCATACGAGTTTCCGGCTGCTCCGAAAACGTTGATAACAGGAAAACTGGATTTTTCCTCCTTTGGCAAAAAGTTTTGTGAAAAATTTATCTAAATAGAGGGAAGAACCTGCGATATTCCCTTGAAATTTTTGAAAAAAAACGTTATAATAATGTCAATCCGTTTTTGGCCGGGCAGAGTATCTGCCTGACTGGAAGCAATTACGAGAGAAAGAGGAGACCGATGATGTTCAAAATCGTAAAAAAGCGGGAGCTTAACTCTGCGGTAACCCTGATGGAGGTGGAGGCCCCTTTTATTGCCCAAAAGGCGCAGGCGGGCCAGTTCATCATTTTTCGGGTGGACCAGTACGGCGAAAGAGTGCCCCTGACCATTGCGGACTATGACAGGGAAAAGGGCACCGTTACCATCATCTTCCAGATTGTAGGCCGCTCCACTATGCTGCTGAACCAGCTGAATGAAGGAGACTACATACTGGACTTTGTAGGTCCTTTGGGCACTGCTTCCCATCTGGACGGCTTTAAGAAGGTTGCGGTAATCGGCGGCGGCGTGGGCACCGCCATCGCCTACCCCCTGGCCAAGAAGCTCCACGACGACGGGTGCCATGTGG
>CATJLA010000060.1 GCA_949741215.1 uncultured Oscillospiraceae bacterium | reverse complement strand
TCTGAAATTCCATTTGCAGAATATAGGCAGGCAGGGCAAACAGAATTACCCGTCCATAAACCACGCAGTCCTCCAGCAGGGTGCCCTCTGCGCCCATCAAACGGGCAACAGGCCGCAACAAAAAAATCCCCGCTGCCGCAATTACTATCCCCAACACCACAGAAACATAAACTAACATGGAGAAGATTTTGTTTGCCTTTTTGCCATCCCCTTCCCCCATGGTTTTAGCGACTAAAGCGCTTCCCCCAGTGCCGAACATAAACCCTACTGTTCCCAATATCATTAGAAATGGGAAAATGAAATTTACAGCAGCAAATGAGGTTTTCCCCACATAATTTGATACAAAAAAGCCATCCACAACGCCATAAATTGAAGTGAAAATCATCATAATTATGGACGGCAGTGTAAACCGAAGCAACTTGCCTACGGTAAAGTGATCTGAAAGCTGAATCATTTTGTTCCTCCAAGTTGTGTAGTAGTGTAAATTAACACATAAAACGATTTGTTACATTTTTTTGATTTCTGTTCGAAGAAAGACGATATATTGGCTAAAAATACGAATAAAATCAGCGCGATCCTGATCAGAAAGCCTGCCAATCGCGTCAAGCTCCGCTTTCCAAAGGCGATCTGCTGTATTTTTTGCAAGGACAATACCTTTTTCTGTCAAACAGATTTTCTTCATTTTTTTGCTATTTTCCGCATAGGTCATCCGGAGATAACCCTCCCGTTCCAGCTTTTTCAGTGCGGAGTTTACAGACTGTTTGGGCAAAAGTAAGACAGTACACAGGTCCTTTTGAGTACAAAATTGATTATTCTGCAAAGTATATAAAATGCCTAATGTAGTCTCAGAAAGCTTCAGCTTTCTGGCTGAATTTGCATAAATCTCATTATACTCCTTTACTTGACGGTTGTACTCTTTCATCTGCCTTTTTATTCCATCCTCTTCCATAAAGCCCCTCCTTTTTATCCGAAATCGGACTTTTATTATTATAGTCTGAATTCGGACGTTTGTCAATAGCTGTTCTATTTCACAAACGTCGTACCCACACTCTACCAGACATATCCCTTTTTCAAACCCTTAATGCAGTTAAAACGACACCAGCCCCAGTCCATTGAATTGGACTGGGGCTGAATTTGTTATTTATGCACTTTTACAAACTGGTACCTACCGGCTCCACTGAAAAAGTTTTCCCTTTACCATAGGTATTCTGACGGATCTAACTCCAGCGAGGGGGCTGAAGGCATTTCCCAAGCCTCATGATCAGTATGCAGCAGATGATGAGACTTTTCCGACAGGGGCTGGTGGAAATATTCTCGGTAAATCTTCTGAATTGACGGGTTCTCATGAGAAAACCGCAGATTGGATATCCGATCCAGTCCATATAAATTTTCAGCACGGGTTTCCGCCAATTCCTCACTGTCATGAATCGGTTGTCCACCGCCGCCTACACATCCGCCAGGGCAAGCCATAATTTCAACAAAATCATAGTGGACATCGCCACGGCGCAGCGCACGGATTAACCTGCGGGCATTACCCAGTCCGCTGGCAACAGCCACCCGGATAGGCGTTCCCGAAAGGTCAAAAACTGCTTCTTTCCAACCGTCCATGCCGCGGATCTCCTTGAAAGAGTCCGGATCTGGATTTTTTCCAGTAACCATGTATGCAGCTGTCCGCAGGGCAGCCTCCATAACGCCGCCAGTTGCACCAAAGATAACGCCAGCTCCCGTTCCAATACCCAACGGTAAGTCACAAGCTTCCTCCGGCAGATCCTCCACCAAAATGTGCTCTGCACGGATCATCCGCACTATTTCTCGGGTGGTCAATACCAGATCTACATCCTGCCCGGCACCTGCACTGTTCATTGAGGGCAACTCTGCCTCTCCCTTTTTGGCTGTGCAGGGCATCACAGATACAGAGAAGATTTTCTCTGGCGCTACTCCCAACATTTCCGCATAGTAGGATTTAATGACTGAGCCAAACATCTGTTGAGGGGATTTGGCGCTGGAAAGCTGAGGAACCAGCTCTGGATACTGGGACTTAAGGAACCGCACCCATCCGGGGCAGCAGGAGGTGAACATAGGGTAACGGTCCAGAGAATGATTTTTCATCCGGGCTATAAACTCACTGCCTTCCTCCATAATGGTTAGGTCAGCACTGAAATTGGTATCAAAGATATGATTAAAGCCAATACGGCGCATAGCTGCTACAAGACGTCCCATAGTAGCCTTTTCACGAGGTAGACCAAGAGCCTCTCCCCAGGCAGCACGCACTGCGGGAGCAACCTGAACTACAGTAATTTTTTCCGGGTCAGCAAGTATTTCAAACATCTTTTGGGTATCGTCCCTTTCTCGAAGGGCTCCTACAGGGCAATGGGTGATACACTGTCCGCAGAGAGAACAGTCTGCATCCTCTATCCGTCGATTATGGGAGACATCTACAGTGGTATGAGACCCAGTATTGGAGATGTCCCAAACATTTAAGCTCTGTACCTTGTCACAAATCTGAACACAGCGCATGCATTTAATGCACTTAGCGTAATCCCGAATCAAAGGGAAATCCTTTTTCCAGGGGGTGTGAGTCAGAAATTTTTCGTACGGCTCACTGGTAATGCCCAGATCATTGGAAATGGTTTGAAGGGCGCAATTGCCACTTCTGACACAGGAGGCACAGTGGCTGTCATGCTGGGAAAGGATAAACTCCACATTTGTGCGGCGTACCTCCCGGACTTTAGGGCTGTTGGTATACAGCACCATTCCATCCTCTACCACGTTGTTGCAGGCGGTAATGAGCTTATCCTTTCCCTCCATTTCCACCACACAAACCCGGCAAGCGCCAATTTCATTGATTTCCTTTAAATAGCACAAGCTGGGAATAGGAATACCGGAGGACTTGGCTGCATCCAGAATAGTGGTTCCTTCCGGGACGGAGATCTGCTTACGGTCTATCGTCAAAGTTACCATTTTATTACTCTGCCTCCTTTAAAAACGCCGTACCCAAAGTGGTCGCAGCGCAGGCAGCGGGAGGATTCCTGGCAAGCTTCCTGCTCCGTCATACCGCACTCAAACGGCTCAAAGTTATGTTTTCTTTCCTCTGCACTGAGTTCGGCCATATTTACCCGCCCACAGGGAGGTCTATCATCCAGACGGGCCTGAGGAATCTCCACATCACAGCTGATAGAGTGATGGAAGCCCAGATATTCGTCAATATTCGCGGCCGCCACCTTACCTGCCGCAATAGCCCGAATGACTGTAGCAGGACCGGTAACACAGTCGCCACCTGCAAACACGCCGGGAACACTCTCTACACCACTGGTCTGCATAGCATCAATTACCCCTCGCTTTACAGGAACACCGTGCTCCGCAAAGTGCTGCGATGCAATCCCCTGACCAATTGCCACAATGACAATATCCACAGGAACTCGCTTTTCTTCTTTGTTAGCCTTTTGGGGGCCGGGGCGTCCATCCCGACCAACAGGCCCAATAATTTGGGGCTGCACCCACAATGCACAAACATTGCCTTCCTCATCCGCCTCAATACGGGTGGGCGCCTGTAGTTCCAGAATATCGCAGCCCTCAGCAATAGCACCCTCTACCTCTTCAGGAAGAGCAGTCATATCTACCTTACGACGACGATAGGCAACGCAAACGCTTTCTGCTCCCAGACGAACTGACGAACGGGCTTCGTCCATAGCCACGTTGCCGCCGCCGATAACCGCAACTCGTTTGCCGGTAAAATCAGGCATAACATCGTTGCCGATGTTGCGCAGCATTTCCACGGCAGAAATAACATTTTTGCTATCTTCTCCAGGAATGCCCACCTTTTTATCGGTGTGAGCGCCTATAGCAATATAAACCGCGTCATACTCCTGACGCAAATCTGCTACTGACATTTGTTCGCCGATGGAAACGCCTGTATGTACCTCTACGCCGGTAGAAAGGATAATATCAATATCCTCCTCCAAACGCTTACGAGGCAGACGGTAATTGGGAATGCCGTAACGAAGCATACCGCCCAGCTTAGGCTGTTTTTCAAAAATAACCGCATGATGGCCCATCAGCTGAAGATAATAGGCTGCACTCAGTCCGCCGGGGCCGCCGCCCACAATAGCCACCCGTTTACCGGTGGAAGGAGCGTTTGCCGGAGCAGGTACAACACCGGCATGGTCTACAGCATACTGCTTGAGGCCGCGGATATTTACAGAGTCATCAATCATATTGCGACGGCAGCGGGCCTCACAAGGATGCTCACATATCAAAGCACAGGCAGTTGGGAAAGGATTATCCTTTCGGATTAACCGTACAGCATCCGCATAGCGGCCTTTTGAGACAAGCGCGATATAACCGGGAATATCCACTCTGGCCGGACACAGCGCAACACAAGGTACTGGCTGGTTTAGGCTGCAGGTACAGCGGCCATTATGAACATGCTCCTCATAATCCTCCCGGTTGCCCCGAACGCTTTTGAGCACCATATTAGCGGCTTCGTAGCCGATGGCACAGTCAGCAGAGGCAACGATAACCCGGGCGGTCTTTTCAATCAGATCAACTGTTTCCATAGTGGCCTTACCGGTAAGAACATCCTCCAGCAATTTTTCCAGTTGGCTCAATCCTACCCGGCAAGGAACACATTTGCCGCAGGTTTGGGCATGGCACAGCTTCAGGAAGGAGGCAGCCATATCTACAGGGCACAACCCTGGAGGGCTGGCAACAATACGGCGTTCCAAATCCTTATAGAGGCCCTCTACAACTACTTGGGCTTGGTTAGTACTAGCGATGGTCAGTCTGTTCACAGGTGTTCAGACGCTCCTTTCGTCTTTAATGGGGTTCCCTTTTTATTTACCCCAAAAAGCTTTTGTTTAAGTGTTTGGACATCACTTCAGGGGGATTTGTACTAATCCCGTTTCTTGCGCAAGAGAGACAGGGTCGTCCAAAAACAAGGGGCCCCTCCAAACGGGACAAATCCTGTTATGTTTTATAATATCATATCAGGGTAAGAATGTGCAATGGTTTTCCACCAAAAAATAAAATTTGTATACTTTGTCATATTACAGAACCCTTGCATAACACGATGGACTTCTAAATCATTCAATCATCTAAAAAAATTACTTTTTTAAGGAAAGCATACGTAACATCCATTTTCATTGTAATACAGAAAAAGCGCGACAGTAATTCTACTGCCACGCCCTTTCTTGAATCAACTCTTATAGCCTCCATGAATAATCTGCCCTCTCTGTCAATGCAAGTAGCTTGAAGCATTATGTCCTTCAGTGTGATTATAACATATGAATTAACAGAGTATAAACAACTGTAGCTGCCCGGAATGTCCACTGACAAACCTTTTGTACCGGTCAGACATTTTACTAAAAACCTAGCGACATTACCCACATCTTTGTCACCAAAGTTCCACGACATCTATTACTGCTCGTTCTACACAGAGTGGAGTTTTGGCCTCCAACACCAATGAAAGACCCACCTCATAACCTCTGCTTATACGGGGATACAGCAAAGCAGTACCCTGCAAGGTTTGAGGGTTATGCGTTAGATGTTCCATGGAAAACTGCAGGGGGAGCGCATCTGTAAATGCGCCACAGGACGATGACTTGAGAAGAACCGTCCCAACCCCTTTTGCCGGAGATGTGGTACAGACATTTAGTGTATACTGAACCGCATAGGCCTTTCTTGGATTCAGCTGAATCTGGGCAGGGGTACGTTCATCCCAACGGATACCTTTTCCTAAACAGCTTCGCTGCCGCCAAGGCAAGCGGCAACCCGGGCTCCACAGCAGCCCTTCCCGTTGGACTGTTAATTGAAGAGCGCTTTTTTCACAAGGCAGTACCTTAGGTAATGGACAAGGCAGAGTACAGGGCCCCGGCTGACATGGCGGAGGACAAGGTGCAGAGCATGGAGGTTTAGGGGGCGGAAGCGGACAGTACTCCAAAACCTGAGCCAGCTTGTTCTTCAATAACATTTGGTTCTAGTTTACCGCCTCAACAAGGGCGGTGACGCTCTTATTGACTGCCAACACTTCCTGGGGGCTGGTACAGGGCCTTTTGAGGATATACTGCAGTTTTTCACCCTCGGCATTGA
>CATJLA010000059.1 GCA_949741215.1 uncultured Oscillospiraceae bacterium | reverse complement strand
TTCGGCTTATTTTTTAAGGAGGGTACTTCATGGAGAAACTTTTCAAGCTTAAGGAGAACGGCGCCTCAATACGCACCGAGCTGGTAGCCGGACTCACCACCTTTATGACGATGGCCTATATCATCGCCTTAAACCCCAACCTGCTTACCAACTTTGATGTTGGCTCCGCTTTGTGGAACGGCGTATTCCTGGCCACCTGTATTGCCTCGGCAATCGCTATGTTCTGTATGGCATTTCTGGCCAACAAGCCGTTTGCACTGGCTCCCGGCATGGGGCTGAACAGTTTTTTTGCAGTGGTTGTGGCCAATATTGCCGGCCTTACCGGCATGACCTATGTGGCAAGCTTCCAGGCTGCTTTGGTGATCATTTTGATTGAGGGCGTTGTGTTCATTATCCTTTCTATTCTCAATATCCGGGAAAAGATCGTGGAGGCTATCCCTCTTGGTGTTCGGCTGGGTATTGCCCCTGCCATCGGCATTATGCTGATGAACATTGGCTTGGGCTCCAACGCAGGCGTTTATTCTGAAACTGGAGGCCCCTTCTTTGTTATGCGGGACTTCTTCGGCGCTTTAACTCCCAGCGTGGCCCAAAGCACTATGGGCTCCGGCTATTCCGCTATGGTTCTGCAGGTGGTTACCATGTTCATTGGCCTGTTTGTAATTGTTCTGCTGGCCAAAAAGGGCATTAAGGCCGCTGTTTTGCTGGGTATGCTGGCAGCCTCCGTTATCTACTGGGCCGGCTCCTTCATCTTTTTGAAGGTGAATCCCTTCGAAACTTTGGCTACCGCATCCTTCCTGCCTCCTTTTAAGGACATGGCAGAAACCACTCTCTTCAAGTTCAACTTCCAGGGCTTTGCGGATATCGGCTGGTTTACCGTAATCACTTTGGTTATCACCTTCTGCATGATTGATATGTTTGATACTATTGGCACTCTGGTAGGCACTGCGTCCCGGGCCGGAATGGTGGATAAAAAAGGAAATATGCCCAACATGAAGGAAGCACTCCTGTCTGACGCGATTGGAACAGTAGCCGGCGCCTGCACCGGCACTTCCACTGTAACCACCTTTGTAGAATCCGCTTCCGGCGTAGAGGCTGGCGGCCGCACTGGTTTGACTGCCCTTACCACCGGCGTACTGTTCCTGGCTTGTATCTTTATTGCTCCTATCGCTGCCATTATTCCTGCTGCCGCTACCTCCTCTGCCCTGATTTATGTAGGCGTTCTCATGCTGATGAGCCTGAAGAATGTAAAGTTTGACGACATGGATCAAATGGTTCCTATTGCGCTGATGCTGATCGGTATGCCTGTTTCCGGCTCTATCGGTCATGCAATCGGTCTGGGGTTGATCTCCTACACTGTCATTAAGGTATTCAGCGGCAAGTTTAAGGAGGTTTCTGTCCTCACTTACATCATCTCTGCTCTGTTCCTGGTGAAATTTTTCCTGATTGTCTGATCAGCAGCCAACATAACAGCCGGATTAAAAACAATATAGCTTTAGAAACGGTATGGCTTTATAGGCTATGCCGTTTTCTTCGTTTAAGCGCCTTCGTCCCAGCTGCCTAAAAAATGTACCAATAACAAATGCGCCTGCATAGCCACAAATTCCGCCATGCAGGTGCATTTGTTCTAACGAAGGCAGCACAGGCTGCTTTTTTTTACTTGGCACTTGCCTCCGCCTAATGACAGCGGGCAAAAGTACCGCAAATTACTCTGTGCGCAGAGCGATAACCGGGTCTTTCTTTGCCGCCATTTTTGATGGTACAAGTCCTGCTATCATGGTAAGGAGTACACTGATCGCAACCAAAATTACGCCTGCTGCAGTTGGCAGTTGAGCAATACTGGAAATACCGGTAAGATTTTTTACAATCATGCTTATGGGGATGTTCAGCAGTACTGTTATTCCGATTCCAATCAGGCCTGCTGCAAGCCCAATAATGATCGTTTCTGCATTGAATACACGAGAAATGTCCTTTTTGGACGCGCCTACACTGCGGAGAATACCAATCTCCTTGGTGCGTTCCAGTACGGAAATATATGTAATAATGCCAATCATAATAGAAGAAACAATGAGCGAAATAGACACAAAACCGATCAAACCATAAGACACAGCGTCGATCATTGTGGTAACGCCTGACATCAGCATTCCCACATAATCTGTATAAGCAATCTGGTCATCCTCTGACGCTGAAGCATTGTAATCGGAGATGATTCCGTCAATCACTCCTTTATCCTCAAAAGTAGCGGCATAAATGTTGATTGCAGTCGGTGTATCATAGTCGATGGAACCGATTGTTTGCAGCGTTTCAGTAAGGGTTGAGCCGGATATTGTAGAGGGCATATAGCTGTCATAGTAGCCGGCAAGGGTTGCTTCGTCTGTAGAAGCATCCATCATCTGATCAAAGGCCGCGGCGGCGGCAGCATAACCCTGCGCTCCAAACAGGTCGTTCGGATTACTGGCGCTTGCTTTGATCCCGGCAATTTGAAGTGCTGCCTGCTCTGCGTATTTTTCTGTAACAAGGACCTCCACCTGGCGCCTCAGCAGATTGCGCAGTTCATCGTCTGTATAATCCGCTACATATTGTTCTGCTGCCTGCTTATCAAATTTGTACGTTGAAACAACCAAATCAATCATGGATTCCCTTGTGGGATACTGCTGTAAAAAGCCATTCACGGCCTGCTCCAGATATTCCGGCGAAGGAGCCGAGAGAATTTGTGTATATAAATCCGTCTTCTGTACAGCATTCAAAGACGCAGCGTACTCTCTGAATTTCTCCGCCTTCTGTGTGTTTGTTGGGTCAATGTCCTCAGTGATGGTAAAGGGCAGTCCCGTCAGTACGTCATAATTTTCATTTTCCGGCAAAAGCTGCTCTTTTATGATTTCACTTTCTGAAGATTGACTGATTATATATTCAGTAAGCGCTGATGTATAACCGAAGGTACCGGAAAAAGCCGTTCCTGTTGCCTCCGGATTTGGACGCAGGATACCGACAATTTGGAGATCGTATCCGTTTTCCACAATTAACTCCATGGATGCGGCGTCATCGCGCATGTCTTCCCATATGCCATCCGCATTTTTGTTGTAAAACTCGTTGTTCAGCACCAGCTTAAATGTCGTACCCAAAATTTCGTCATAGGTGATCTTTTTCTCTTTGGTTTCGATCTCCTCGCCTTTGATAACTGCTCGAAAAATATCGTTCACTTCATCGTCTGACATAAGGCCGAGCGCATAAAAAGCAATGTCGGTCATCTCATTGTTTTCGTCAAGAATTAATACGACCTCGTTTGCCGCTTCCGGCCACTGACCGCTTACCAGGTCGTACTGGTCGTACAGCAGATTAGAAATCAGCTCCCCATTTGCTCCGGACAGCAGCTCCGTCCAAAGATTCAAGCTGCCGAGCCTTGTTGTCATCATGGAGGCAATCGCATTTCCCGGTGTGGCGGCTTGTGACGTCCCTGTATTTCCAAGTGAAATGGCATCGGTAAGCTCCGTGCTGTGGTAGGCACCATCCTCGGTTTGAATATAGGTGTTCAGCTGCACGCCATACTGATATTGAATCGTAGAAACATAATGGTACAGGCTTGTGGTAGTTGTTTCCTCATTCATTTCTTTTTCCAGATACGCCTTGAACGGTTTCAAATTGTTCTGCACATCCTGCCCGGTAAAGGCGGCGTTGAACAATTCGTATATGCGGTCATTCCCATAGACAGCGTCAAGCTGACGTCTTTCCTCCCGTTCTTCCTCCATCATTTCCCGATGGGCGTTCAAAATACCGCTGATCGCAGACTCCTGCTGCTGAATAGTAATCGGATAAGAGGATAAGGTATCCCGCTGTATTCCGTCCACATAAGCCTGAATGCCGGTGGAAATGGAGAGGATCAATGCAATGCCGATAATACCGATAGAACCGGCAAAAGCGGTTAGCAAAGTGCGTCCTTTTTTGGTTCTCAGGTTATTAAAGCTGAGGGACAGCGCAGTGAAAAATGACATGGAAATCTTCTTTTTCTTCTGCGGTGCTGTGGCTTCCTCTGTTTCCTGATACGGATCAGAATCGCTGACGATCTCGCCGTCCAGCAGTTTGACAATTCGGGTGGAATACTGATCGGCAAGCTCCGGGTTGTGTGTTACCATAATGACAAGCTTATCTTTGGCGATTTCTTTTAACAGCTCCATAATTTGCAGGCTTGTTTCGGAATCCAGAGCGCCGGTTGGTTCATCGGCCAACAGAATGTCAGGATTGTTGATCAGTGCGCGGGCAATAGCAACACGCTGCATTTGTCCGCCGGACATTTGATTGGGCTTTTTGTGAATATGATCGCCAAGGCCTACTTTCTTCAGCACAGCAATTGCCCGCTGACGGCGTTCCTTTTTGGATACGCCCGCCAGAGTCAGTGCAAGCTCTACATTAGAGAGCACGCTTTGATGGGGGATCAGATTATAGCTCTGAAATACAAAACCGATGGAGTTATTTCGATAGTAATCCCAGTCACCGTCCTTATATTTTTTTGTGGATACACCGTTGATGACTAAATCTCCGCTGGTATAACGATCAAGGCCGCCGATGATATTGAGCATTGTTGTCTTGCCGGAGCCGCTTTGGCCCAGGATTGAAACAAATTCGTTTTCCCGGAAAGTAATACTGACGCCTTTCAGTGCATCTTGTTTCAGGTCACCTGTTACATAGGTTTTTACAATATTTTTTAATTGAAGCATATTTTACCTCCTTGTTCTTGTTTGGATACCATATCAAATTAAGATAAACTGAAAAGTTTGATTATAGTTTTCCTTCGCTTGTCATTTGTGATGGAAAAATATAGGGATAAAATGTATTATAACAGCGAATCGCTTTTAGATCAAGTGTGGAGTAATATACTGGATAACGCTATGTGGAAAGTGCTCCTAATTTATCTTGAGTTGTCCTTCCTGTACTGGCTCCACACTCGTGTTTGCGCCAAAAATGCTATAATCCTAAGGGCGTCTGTCGCGAAGAACGTTACCAGCCGCCGCACAGCAAAACGACAGCAAAGAAGAAGGAGCGTATGATCATGGAAAAACGCGGGACAATACAGCATATTTTTATACCTGAAATGGCAGAATCCTACAAAACTCGTATGTTAAAGGACGAAAAAAGCCCGGCTACTATTGAAAAATATTGCCGTGACATTTGTGCATTTATCAGCTGGGCGGCAAAGGAACGGCCTGCCGCAAAGCATGGCGTAGCTGTTGATAAAGAAATGATGCTGGCCTGGCGGAATCATCTGCAGCAAAGCGGGAAAAACCCCAGCACCATAAACGGTAAGCTTTCATCGGTAAATAGCCTGCTGAGATATTTGGGCTGGGAGGACTGCCAGGTGCGTTTTTTGAAGGTACAGCGCCGGCTGTTCCGGGAGCACAGCCGCCAACTGGGAAAGGATGAATACAACCGCCTGCTTGCCGCTGCCGAAGCAAAGGGAGATATGCGCCTGCGTCTGCTGATGGAAACAATTTGTGCCACGGGAATTCGGGTAAGCGAGACGTCGTATATAACAGCGGAGGCTGTGGAAAAAGGATGGGCCCAAATAGCCCTGAAGGGAAAAATCCGAACCATTCTGCTGCCGGGAAAACTGCGCCGGAAGCTGAAAAAATATGCCCATAGCCGTGGAATTCTTTCCGGCCCGATTTTTTGTACCCACAGCGGCAAGGCCATGGCCCGCAGACAAATCTGGGCAAAGATGAAATCACTGTGCAAGGCGGCGGGTGTGGCGGCGACGAAGGTGTTCCCTCATAATCTGCGGCATTTGTTTGCAGTTTCGTTCTATCGGGTAAGCAAGGACATTGTCCGTCTGGCAGATGTGCTGGGGCACAGCAGTATAGAAACAACCCGGATTTATCTGGTTTCGACAGGAGAAGAGCATGTAAAACAGCTGGATCGCCTGGGGCTTGTATCATAGCCGGAAAAGGGCAAAAGAAAAGGTGAGGAACAACAGCCCCTCACCTGCACCGGCTTCTTAATACAGGACAAAATTCGCAGTTTGTACTCTTTAAGTAGTAAGGGAAAGAAAAAACGCAGTCATGTAGACCAAAATGGCCCGCACAGACTGC
>CATJLA010000058.1 GCA_949741215.1 uncultured Oscillospiraceae bacterium | reverse complement strand
TTCTGGGCCTGGCTGAAGCGATGCTTGAGAAAACTCCTCCCGTTTGCTCCTTCCTTTGAGGACGCACTTTGTACCGCTTTTCAACTGTGGTGACTATAATATTGAAACCTTCACAAATTAGGCTTTGGCACTAATCTTTTTCTATTTTTGGGGACGATTGCCGGATTTTTTTAATTTGCCCCGGATTAACCGGAACAGGAGGATCAACAAGGCACCGCAGAGAACGCCAGCGGTATCTATCCAGACATCCTGAATGAGGCCAGCACGTCCGTCTATAAAAAGCTGGATCGTTTCATCACAAAGAGCGACAAAAAGACCAGCAGAGAGGGAACAAAGCAGTGCTTTCCACCACTTTTGGTATCGCTTTGTTAGAAAAAAAGAAAAAATACCACCTAAAATTGAAAATTCAGTAAAGTGAGCGGATTTTCGAATAAAGGTTTCTGTTATTTCGAATGGGAAGATATGGCTGAACAACTGCAAAACCCACTGACTCTCCTGGGAAGAACGGTAGCCAGGCATCAAGGAATGCCCCAAAATAAATGCAATCCAGATCAGCGGCAAAATCAAAACCATTAGAAATCTTTTTTTACTCATAAAACTTCCTTCTTAAAAGCTATAGTTTATGGTCAAATGTGTTGATTTTAGAATAACACAGACTGCGGGATTTGACAAGGTCTGTTGGGCCTTTGAGAAAGAGATATGACGGTAAAGGGGATGGTACATCCCCCGCCCCCTTGCCTATATATTTGCTCTATTCTCACCATTTTGCGCAGTTACACAAAATTTTGGATGCTCCCCCAATATTATAGTTTTCCCGTTTAGTTATGCACATACTTTTGTGTTCTTTTTTACAAAAGGCAATTTCCATACTCGCAACTCCAATCTTTACACGCCTACTATCTACAAAGTTTATTGCGGGTGCAGGTGTTGTCAGTGCGCTGCTAAATATTGTTCTCAACCCTTTATTTGGTTACTATGCCGCAGGGTATACGACGTTAGTGTGTTATATAGTCTATGCAGCAGCGCATTATTTTTGTATGTAGCGTATTTGCAAGGCTAATGGCCATAACGAAAACTATTATAATCCCGGCATTCTATTGGTAATATATACGGGATTGATCTTTTGCGGGTTTTTGCTATCGTCACTCTATACCTATCCTAATTATATGCTATGGTTTAATTTTGATCGCTTTTACAACCTTGCGGTAATCCTGTAGCTTTTGCACGATGTATTCCTTCTGCAGACGCAAAGCACGTGGCTGGAAATGTCCTCGTACTTTTTCGTCAATACCATGATGACCATTTTCACTGTGTCCTTTTTGGCAACGTCGTCCACAAAGCCGCTGTCTCTGATGATCAACCAATTTGAAGCGCAGACCATGCTGGAAGCGATGGCGTTTGTTTCGCTACTGATCTGGGCGGTTAATCTTACCGCAAAAGGAATTGCCGCGTTGGCGGTTAGGGGAAGGGGAAAGAAACATGCTGATGAAAAGCCAGTTTAATAGTCTAACCTTTGTGGAAAAGGAAAAACGGCAGCCTGTGCAACGGGAGTTGTCAAAAAAGTTAGGTGTCTCTCTGGGAACAGTCAATAAAGCGTTAAATGACAAGTCTCCAATTCCATGGCAGAGTGCTTCTGCCCGATAAATTCCTCTCTATCTTTATGACGCAATATTCCGGCGGATGTTGACTCACTGTACTGGAAAGAGGTATAATGTGGAGGAATAATATGGGGCGAAAAATTGTCAAAAATTGCTTCATTTTCAAGCAAAATGGGATCACTTTAAGCAAAACTGAGCCTGTTTTCAGCAAAAATCAGGGCGTTTTATCCGCAGAATTGCAGTGTGTGAAAGTTCCAGCCTTTGCCATGGTGGACGAACACAGCGCGCCGTAAATCAACAGTACTTTACCAAATTCAATGGAAGCACTGTTTGCTACTTTTTATTTGGCAACAACTTGACTTCTTTTCAACCTGCGCGTTTCTTGTTAGATAATCCCCAAAATGTGTATCGAAATCCCATAATGTATTATTCCAGATGCGTTAAGGATTCATAACTTAGATAATCATCGCATATGTACTCAAGAGATATGGTCGTATCAGATTTATTACAATGTGCAGTTGGAACAATGGCACACATCGGTGCTCATTCTGTAATCTGGTGACATCACTTTTCTCCAATTCGGGAAGCCCAAATAGATCACACTGTACTGACCCAGATTTTCGATGCTGCCGGAAAATGCGGGACGAACCTGACCGCGCTGTTCGTCCTGGGCGATCTCCGGGAGCGTATTATAATCGCTGGTGTAGGCCTCCACAGGGAGCAGAGGAAACACATCCGCTCTCGTCTGTGCTGTAACCGCATTTCTGTATTGCCGGACCAGGAAAAGTAAACGACTAAGGCATTTACTCCAGCTTTTGGTTCGGATACAAGGAGTCTCTGCCTCAGAAGGGGTGGCTGTCGATCTCGCAGGGAGAAGCTCTGCTTCGGAGGAGGGCTCGGATAGTTCCGAAATTTCCGATAGGGCAGAGCTTTGCAGTACAGATGACGGACTGTCGGCGTCAGACGAAGCGTTTCCGCGAGAGAAGACGACTGGACTTGGGAAGGTGCATCCCCTTGGTTCCCTGCACAAGAGGCGGCAGAAGCATCAAGACTGCTGCAAAGAGTGTTAAAGAATTTTTCATATTCACTTCCTCCTAAAATGACAGGTCAGATTACCCGATATTTCGTCCACTTGCCGGAGCAAAACCGTTGGTAATAAAGGACACCCCGGATCACCCAGTCGTAGCACATGGCTATGGCGATCCCCATGACGCCCAGTCCCATGACAACACCAAACAGCCAGGAAAGCAGGAACCGTCCGCCGATGGTGGAGGCGATTGCGACTACCATTGTAAAGGTGACATCTCCGGCGGCCCGCAGGCCGTTGCCCAGTGCCCCGGAAAAGGGAAAAGCGACCGCGTTAAAGACATTGTGAAGCAGCACCAGCCAGAAAACCAGCCGGGCCGTTTCCAGTTCCATCGCGTAACATCGCAGGAGCAGTGGTGTCAAAACAAAAATAAAAGCATTCCAGCCGCTGGAAAGCAGCACTGTCAGCTTCATCAGTCTTCTGAACCAGCCCTCTGTCGCAGGGATATCCCCGGCTCCCATACACTGGCCGATGACCGTGAGGAACACCGTCCCCATTACTGTTCCGCACATGGCGGCCAGAGACCAGATGCTCTGGGCGATACCGTTGGCTGCGATCTGATAGGTGCCAAACAGGGCTACGATGCTGGAAAGGGCCACCTTCACCAGTTGGAAGATGCCGCTCTCGATACCGTTGGGAACAGCGATACGAAGGATCCTCTTTAGCAGCTGCCCGTTCCACCGGGAGAGCCAGGCGGCTTGATAGAAGACCCCATTTTTGCGGGAAAAGCAGTACCAGGTAACAGCAGCGGCTGAAAAGGAACGCGAGATAAGGGAAGGATAAGCAACTCCTGCCACGCCAGCACGAAGGACGAAAACGCCGACAAGGTTTCCCATTACATTGATGATATTGGCAATGATGGAAATGTCCATTGTGATTTTGGTTCTTCCCATGCTGCGGCAGAGGGAGGCTCCGGCATTGTAAATGGCCAGGGCCGGATAGGAATAGGCGGAGATACGCAGATAGGTAACACAGGCCGTCATTACATCTTTCTCCACTCTGCTAAACAGCAGCTGCAGCAAGGAGCGGCCGCCTAACAGGACGCCGATGGCCAGAACAAGGGAAAACACACAGGAAAAAAGCAGCTGCTGACTGGCAGACTCTCCTGCCTTTTCGGTATCCCGCCGGCCGATGTACTGGCTGATCACCACCGCGCCCCCGGAGGCTAAGGCGGTAAACAGGAAGATAAAGACCGTGTTAAACTGGTTGACCAGTGAAACGCCGGAAACAGCAGATTCCCCCGCATAGCTGATGACCAGTGTATCCACGATCCCCACCAGCAGCAGGAGCAGCTGCTCCAGGAAGAGAGGAACGATCATCCTTTTCAGTGTTTGATTGTCAAAAAACGATTTTCCATTTGTTGTTTCCACTTTTTCCAAGATTCATTTCCCCCTATTGGCTTGTCTGCGGAGCCGCCAGTCATGCTGCAACCGCATTTTCCGCTGCTGTAAACAGCTCCAAAGTGCATTTGTGTGATAATCTTTTCCCGACGTCCAGTAAACGCCTTGGAGTAAGCGAAAAAGGGTGTGCGCTCGGATGGCGCTATATCAAAATAATTGATCCCGTTTTCAATTGCAGCTTCAATAACCGCAGTCATTTCCTGCTCTGTGCCGGAAAGACTGCCGCTGCAGCAGCCCCTGCCAAAAGCCCTGGCGGAAAGAACGCTGTACCACCAGCGTCCCCACCGCTCCCACCGGTAGGCCGAAGATCAAGCCGATGAGAAACCTCTTCAACAGAAAGCTCAATTCTGTTTTTGTCACCCCTTCAGGCAACTTAGGCACAGCGGCACTGACCGCCCACAATGATCTTGCCCTCCGCCCCGTTGATGTCTCGGATGATCTCCCCCACATCGGGGACACAGATACGACCAGACAGAGGGTTTTTAATGCTGACAATAGGAGCGGTAAGGGTGGCCTCCACCTCCGACCGCTCAAAGGCAAGGTCAGTGTCGATCATCTCGCAGTCGATGAGCCGCAGTTTTTTGCAATAACAGAGAGGCTGGGTGCCGATAATTTTACAGTTAATAAATGTGATGTCCTCGCTGTACCAGGCCAGATATTCCCCCTTCACCACGCTGTTTTTGACGGTGATGTTCTTTCCATGCCAGAAGGCGTCCTTGGTGTCGAAGATGCAGTTTTCAAACACCGTGTTTTCAATGTACTGAAAGGAATACTTTCCCTTCATCCGCACGCCCCGGAAGGTGAGGTTTTGGGAACGCATCATGAAGTATTCGCTCTCGGCGGTGCAGTCCTCCATCTGGATCCCCTGGGTGGACCAGCCGAACTCCGGGGAGATGATGTCGCAGTTTTTTATATGGATATTGCCGCATTCTCGCAAGGCCTTGATACCGTAGAGCCGGCTGCCGGTGATCTCCACATCCTGAGAATACCAGAGAGCGGCCCGGCAAAGCTCGGTCATTTGGCTGTCCCGGATGGCCAGCCCCTTATCATGCCAGAAGGGATACCGGAGATTGAAGAAGCACCCCTCCACCTGGAGGTTTTTGCCCTCCTTAAACGCGCTTTCCCCATCGGCAGGGCCGTCAAAGGAGCAGTCCCGCACCAGCAGGCTGGTTTCGCCGTACAGAGCTCTTTCTTCGTCAAAGGTTTGGTTGGATATGGTTCTCATGGTGTAAGCTCCTTTCTGTCTTTCGCCTTTTTCATCTGGTACACCAGATAGTCCAGGCAGTCGATTTTCTTCTGTTCCTCGTGGACGATGTTCAGGAGGCGGCTTCTCTGTTTCCTCAAGAGCTGGTATCCATCCGCATCTCTTCCATCTTTGAGGTATGCCAGAAAAGCGGTGATGGTTTTTTCGTCACAGTCTGCGTCCCGCAGGTTCTGGATCAGTAATGCCTCGGAATAATCTGATCTCATGCAGTCCATACGCCTCCTACCTGTCCGCGCTGATAATAACCATCTTGGTGTTCCAGCCTTCCAGCACCGGGTTGTTTTCCACCGCCGAAGCAAAGGCGTCGGTGTAGTCAAAGGTCCCTACCGGGGTGTATTCACCGGAAACCTCCGCCTCATGGTAAAAGAGAAGAATACGGTTGGGCTCCGAGTAGTAGACGGTTCCGGCGGCCTCGCTGGTGACGCTCTCCGCGCCCGAGGGGATCTCATACCGGCTGGGGATGTCGTAATACTGCATGACCTCCCAGTTGTCATAGTCGTCATAGTGGTAGATGGGGAGACGCCAGCTTGCCGTTCCCACATGGCGGGCGATAGCGGCAGCGGTGGGGTTGTCATAAAGATGCAGGGAGAAGGAGGGGCCGTCATCCCCGAAGCGGACGGTAAGCTCCCCGGCTTCGACTGTCTCAGAGGAACTGCTCTCCCCCTGGGGCTCGCTTTCCTCCACTGACGCTGAATTGTCTGGGATAGAACTTTCCGGCAGG
>CATJLA010000057.1 GCA_949741215.1 uncultured Oscillospiraceae bacterium | reverse complement strand
ATCCGGTTGTGCAGAGAAAAGGCTTTTGGGGCTAAAATTTTGGGTGCGAACCTGGAGGGACCGTTTATCAGTGAAAAATTTCGGGGCTGCCATCTGCCGGAGTACCTGTCGCCCTGTGATTTTGAGCAGATATCTGATTTTTTGGATGTAATCCGGATGATGACAGTGGCTCCGGAGCTGCCTGGGGCTATGGAGCTGATCGAGCAGGTACGGGCCCAAGGGACAGTTGTGGCTATGGGGCACACCGGAACCGATTTTGGAACTGCCCGGGAAGCAGTTCGGCGGGGAGTAACCAATGTGACACACCTGTTTAACGCTATGAGTCCGCTGCATCATCGGGAGCCGGGGTGCGTGGGGGCGGCGCTTTCTCTGGAGGTTTCGGCAGAACTGATTGCGGATACCATTCATGTGAGCAAGGAGCTTTTTCCTTTGGTGCTGCAGTGTAAAGGGCTGGATAAGCTGGTGTTGATCACCGACGCCATGTGCGCCGCGGGGATGGCTCCCGGAGAGTACTCTCTGGGAGGGCAGAAGGTGCTGGTGGACGGCAGTTCCGCCCGGCTGGAAAACGGCACTTTAGCCGGCAGTGTTTTGCGGCTGAACCAGGGGGTGAAGAATTTCCGCAGAGCTACCGGGATTTCTTTGCCGGAAGCGGTTTGCCTGGCCTCCCGGAACCCGGCAAGGGTGATTGGGGAGAAGGAGAGAGGAGCGGTTCGTCCCGGAAATTACGCGGATTTTGCCCTTGTAAACGAGGAGCTTGAGCCGGAGCTTACTATTGTGGAAGGGCAAATTGCCTATCGGCGGTAGTTCTATGCGGCTGTGACGGGGTGCCTTCGGGCAGTTCACAGCTACGGTTAAAGCAGGTCATAACCCGGTGGCCTTCCTGATAAAACAAAAGGGCGGCGCTCCGTAAAGAAGTGAAGGGCAGGACAAACCGCAGTGGCTTGCCTTGCCCTTTTATACGCTGTCATCCGCTATGGAACTTTAGTCTTCCGGTTTTGGGTTATTCGGCTTTTGCTTTCTGTTTTCATCCCTGTTGATAGGAGCAGCTTTCAGGTGAAATGTGATACATCCGCAGGGACACGGCCTAACCATTTCATATTTTTCCCGTTCTCCTCTGTAGGTAAAGTTGCCGCCGCACCGGATAACCTCACACCATGTAAACATTTCTACCATTACTCTGGGGCAAATTCCTGCCGGCATTCATATGAAAAAACGAATTTATCCCCCGTTTCTAACCCAAGCCTGCAATGGGCAGCTTTTCCCTCAATAACAGTTAATTCAAACGCCCAATCCTCTACACACCATTTTTTCATTGTTGATGGCCTCCTGTGCAAAAACATCTTTTCAAATTGCCGTTTACCGATTATTGACGGTTCTGGCGTAGCCGGAAGCTCATATGGTAATTTGCCGATTAGTCCATTATAATGCGACACACGCCGAAAAGTAAGTTGCTTTTTTATGCTAGGCCGGGCCTCCGGCGGGAAAGGGGACGGAGCGCAAAACTGGAATCGCTGTCTTGTCCCCAAAAAAGAGAGGGGACTGTTTGCAAAAAAGGGTACAGATCAGCTTGTCAGCCGCTGATTTTATTGGCAAGCTCCAGGAATTGCTGCAGCAGGTTGGGGGCTCCGGCGGCAATGGGGATGGGGCGTTCAAACCCAAAGGGCTGCCCGTCCATGCCGGAAATGGCGCCGCCCGCCTCCTGCAGAATGATGGAGGCCGCGGCGTAGTCCCAGGGAGAAAGCAGCAGCTCAAAGAACAGGTTGATCCGGCCGCAGGCAACGTAGCAAAGATCCAGCGCTGCAGAGCCGGAACGGCGGAGATCGGCGCACTGCAGCAGTACCTGACGGGCGATTGCCATGGTGCGGTCTACTTTGTCCGGGCAGTAGGGAGAAGTACCCAGGGCTACCAGCGCTTGGCAGAAGGGAACTTCGGCAGGAACCTGGATAGGCGCAGTGTTCAGATAAGCGCCTTTACCTACCTCGGCAGAGAAAATTTCCTTCATATATGGGTTATAAACCACGCCGCAAACCGGTTTTTGATCCTGAAACAGGGCGACGGAGATGCTGGAATGCTGATAGTGATGAAGGAAGTTGGTGGTGCCGTCAATAGGGTCAATAATCCACTGATAGCCGTTGGAAAGCTGGTTTTGCTCCTGCTCCTCGGCGTAAAAGCTGGAGCCGGGCAGAAGCTTTTCCAGCTGCTCCAGCAAAAAGCGCTGGACTGCCAGATCAGCTGAGGAGACGAAGTTGGCATGGCCCTCCTTCTCGTAAACCTTGGGGTTGGAAATGGAGAGCATTCGTTCCCCGGCCTTGCGTACGATTGCGGCTACTTGCGTTACCATATCAGAGCCCTCTTTTCTGTTGATTTTACTGTGTTTTGCGCTTTATTATAGCGCTTTTCGGCGGGGTTTGTCAATGCTGCCCTGTTTTTTGGGGGACGGGAGCGTCTGCCTTTTTTTATGCGCATAAAAATAAAGCCTCTGGCTGCCCTTTTGCAGTTTCGGCGGGAAATCTCTTGCGGAAAATAGGGGAAAGTGGTATAATCAAGTTTCGAAATAACAGCATTTGCCTCCCCCAAAAGGTTTGAGCGGTGGGGTGGCAGAGAGCCAAACGACGTCTGAGAGAAAGGGAGGGGGAACTATGGTGCGGAATTATCAAAAAGAGCTGGACCGCCTGTTGGAGGGGCTGGACGAAGGGGAAGATGCGCCCTCGCTGCTGCTGCACAGCTGTTGCGCCCCTTGCAGCAGCTATGTTCTGGAGTATCTTTCCCGGTACTTTCGGATAACGGTGTTTTACTATAATCCCAATATTTTCCCTGCCGAGGAGTATGCCCGCAGGGTGGAGGAGCAGAAAAGCTTGATTTCCCGCCTGCCTTGTCTCAATCCGGTAAGCTTTTTGGAAGGGGAATATCTTCCGGAGCGCTTTTATTCCATAGTAAAAGGCAGGGAGCAGCAGCCTGAGGGAGGAGAACGCTGCTTTGACTGCTATGCCTTACGTTTACGGGAGGCCGCTGCTTTAGCAAAGGAAAAAGGATTTGATTATTTTACCACCACCCTTTCTATCAGCCCCCATAAAAACGCGGTGAAGCTGAATGAAATAGGGGAAGAGCTGGCAAGGGAGTTTGGGGTACGCTTTTTGCCCTCGGACTTTAAGAAAAAAAACGGGTACAAACGGTCGGCGGAGCTTTCGGGCGAGTATGGGCTTTACCGCCAGGACTACTGCGGCTGTGTTTATTCTCAGCAGGAGGCACAGCGGCGACGAGAGCGGAGCGAAACGACGTCATTGCAATAGAAAATGCGGGAGGGATGCAGTTTGGAACGGATACTGATTATCGGAAGCCCGGGCAGCGGAAAAAGCACTTTGGCGGTAAAGCTTTCTCAAAAGCTGGATTTGCCGTTGGTGCATTTGGACAGGCTGTATTGGCGGGAAAACTGGGTACACCTTTCCAAGGAAGAATTTGACGATATGCTCATTGAGGAGTTGAAAAAGCCACGGTGGATTATTGACGGGAATTTTAGCAGGACGATTCCGCTGCGGCTGTTTTACTGCGATACGGTAATTTATTTGGATTACTCCCGGATGACCTGCATCAGGGGGGTAATGCAGCGGGTGGCTAAAAATTACGGCAAAACCCGGCCTGATATGGGGGATGGCTGCCCCGAGCGGTTTGACCCGGAGTTTTTGCGTTTTGTGTGGGGCTTTAGAAAAAAAAACCGCGCCCATTATATGCGTTTGCTTAACGGACTGGGCAGCAAAATTCAGGTTGTGGTGCTGAAAAGCCGACGTCAGGGTGAAAGGTTTTTGCAGGGGATAGAGGCTGGAGTAAAGGCGGAAGGTTGATCCTTTTTCCTTTTATGGGGGATAAAAATGAAGGATGAATTTGATAAAATGCAGGGCTTGTTTCCAGGCGGTGAACAAGGGTAAAAGACAGAAAATAAAAAGTTAGCGCGACGTCTATGAAATTGCGCTGAAACGGCAGGACTTTCCACTGTGGATTTTGGCAGAAATCCCCTTGCAGGATTGGCCTATTAGGGATATAATAAAGCTATGAAAAAAGAGGAGGTTTGATTTGAGAAAATGGTTTTAGCAGTGGATCTGGACAACACGCGCCTGGAGATTGGCGGCTTTGAGGGGGGCGCATTGCGCTTTACCGCTCGGATGTCTACCGATCTTTCCAAAACGGCAGACCAGTACACCCTGGACCTGTTGGGGTTATTGACCTTATATGGCAGTAAACCGGAGCAGTTTGAGGGTGCGGCGATTGCCAGTGTGGTGCCCCCCTTGCTGCCGGCAGTGCGGCAGGCGGTGATCAATTGCTTGAAAACGGACCGGGTTTTGGTGGTTTCCCCCGGGGTGAAAACCGGGCTGAACATCAAAATTGAGGACGCAGCCGTGCTGGGAAGCGACTTGGCCTGCTTAGGGGTTGGTGCTTTGGAGAAATACCCTCCCCCTTGTATTATCCTGGATCTGGGTACCGCCACCACTATTTCGGCACTGGACAGGGAAGGCAAGTTTTTAGGCGGGTCCATTATCCCTGGTGTGCGTCTTTCTTTAGAGGCTTTGTGGCAAAAGGCGGCACAGCTGCCTTACATCAATCTGGAATCGGTGGGAGATGTTATCGGCGCCAACACGCCGGACTCTATGCGTTCCGGCATTATCTACGGTACCGCCAGTATGCTGGACGGCATGGTGCAGCGCTACCGGGAACTGCTGGGCAAGGAGGCCTTTGCTGTGGCGGCCGGAGATTTGGCTCCCCTGATCGTCCCTTATTGCCGCACCTCTATGGCGCAGGATATTCACCTGCGGTTGGAGGGCTTGTATCACATCTACCGGAAAAACAGGCATCAGCTGCGGAGATTATGAAACAGCCCTATTTCTCAAAAAAATGCCGCTTTTTTCAAATAAGACGCATCGCATCGTGATAAAACGAGCGATAGCAGGAGGAATTAGTATGGCACAAACAAGAACAAACACCAAAAAGCTGGTACTGCTGGCGCTATTGATCGCTATTGAAGTGATTGTGGCGGTTACTCCTCTGGGGTCCATCCCCATCGGGCCGATTGTGGCTACGGTGGCCCACATTCCGGTGATTATTGCCGCAGTTACCATGGGTACTGGCGCAGGCGCGTTTATGGGCTTTGTATTCGGGCTGTTAAGCTTCCTGGTTTGGACCTTTATGCCCCCCACTCCCATCACGGCTTTTGCATTTACCCCGGCTTATGCTCCCGGCAACTTCTGGAGTCTGGTGATTTGTTTTGTCCCCCGTATTTTGTTAGGCGTAGTTACGGCGTTGCTTTGCCAACTGATCGGCAAATGGGATAAAACCGGTTATGTGGCGCTGCCGGTATCGGCGGTAGTTGGCACTTTGGTGCATACCTTTCTGGTGCTGGGCGGTATCTACGTATTCTTTGGTGAAGCCTATGCGGCGGCGGTAGGAGCCTCCTACGATATGCTGATGGGCTTGATTCTTACTACTGTAGCAACCAATGGTATTACTGAGGCGATTTTGGCCGGGGTGCTGGCGGTTGCAATTGGCAAGGCGGTTATGGCGTACAGCAAACATAGCGGGGCCGGGTTCCGTCAAGCGGACCGGACTTAAAAAATAACCGCAGCGGAGGTTGTTTTGCTGTTTTTGTGCAGCAGTGACCGATGCTATCACTCATAGAGTATCTTTACAGCACAGCTATAAAAAGCAGGAAAAATGGCACGGCTTGGCTGAGCAGTGCCATTTTCTATTTTAGCGTTGGGGACGAGCCGCCCACCGGTATCCTCCGGCGGGCGAGCGTATTTTTATATTTTGGCGGTTAGGAAAGGAACCAACATATGATACGACTGTTTACCAAAGGGGATGCCCAGGAAGTATCTGATCTGATTGCATTTACTTTGCGGACAACCAACAGCAAAGATTACTCTCCGGAAGAAATTGAAGCCCTGTGCCGGCAGATGAGCCCCGCCTTTTTAATAGAGCGCTCCTGTTGGACACACTTTTATGTATGCTGTGAGGGTGATAAAATTATAGGCTGCGGGGCTATTGGGCCGTATTGGGAGAAAGAAAAGGAAAGCAGT
>CATJLA010000056.1 GCA_949741215.1 uncultured Oscillospiraceae bacterium | reverse complement strand
CCTATTTCTCCTATTTTAGAATAATAGCTGCTCACCGGCCCTTCCCTCTCCCCGGAAAACAGCTATTATTCTAAAATAGGAGAAATAGGCGCTCTTTGTATGGCCCCCACTATGGACAGCCAGATTCTCCGCCAGCTCTGCCGGGATTATCTGGAGGGCGCCGCTTTTGCGGGGCTGAAAAATGAAATTCTTGAAATGGCCCAAACCATTCTAAAACGCCTTCCCAAAACCGAGATTTCCTCTGACGGCCGTATTCGGGAGTGGGCGGAGGACTACCAGGAGGTTGATCCTGGTCACCGCCATGTTTCCCACCTGTTTGGCCTCCACCCCGGTAAGGAAATTTCTGAAAACACCCCGGAGCTGTTCCAGGCCGCCTGTAAAACCCTGGAGCACCGCCTTTCTCACGGCGGCGGTCACACTGGCTGGAGCCGCGCCTGGATCATCAATTTTTATGCCCGTCTGCGGAATTCGGCCCAGGCTCACTATAATTTAATGGAACTGCTGCGCAAGTCCACTCTGGATAACCTGTTTGACACTCACCCGCCTTTTCAGATCGACGGCAACTTTGGAGCCACCGCCGCCATTGCCGAAATGCTGCTCCAGTCCCATCAAAACCAGCTGGACCTGCTGCCCTGCCTGCCCGACCAGTGGCCCAAAGGCTCGGTGGAAGGCCTGCGGGCCCGGGGCGGCTTCACTGTCTCCCTTTTCTGGGAGCGCGGCAGCGGCCTCACCGCTATCATCACTGCCGACCATGCAGCAGAAATCCCTGTTCGTTTTCGGGACGAAGTGCATCCCGCCGCTTTTCTCGCCCGAGAAACCAAACGCTTCAAATTTGCTTTTTAGCTACCCCTATTTTACGGACGTGACTGCCCGCCTCTGTCTCCAACACATGGAACGGAAGCTGATTTGCTATTATTGGAAGCACAGAAACTCACCGTACAGAAGACGTCCTTAAAGAAATAAAGACGCCCGAACTTTAGAGTATAACCGACAGGAGGAGAGTATCAATGGCAGAATTTTATCTGGCAGGAAGCCTGGAAAAGGTATTTTGGAACCGTCCGCCGGAGCGAAAAGCAGAGCAAATGCGGCTGACAGCCTTTCAGGGAGAGATTCCTGCGCTGCAGCTGGTTTACTGGTGCGAGCCCAACACAACCGGCGCTTTGGGGGAGGACTTTTGGTGTGAAATTAAGGGATTTCCGGCAAAAGCCCGGCTGCGGGATGTGGAGCAGATTCCCTCTGCCCTGCCGGTGCGCCATCCTATTGACGACAATTACCTTACCACCGAACCTGGCCTGTTCCCTGACCTGCTGAAGCCCAAAAAGGATAACCGAATCACCCCGGTGCCCGGGCAGTACCGTTCTTTGTGGATCGACTTCCCCCAAACCGAGGAGATTCCGGGAGGCGTTTATGACCTGGAGCTGGTACTTTCGTCAAAAAACGAAAATAAAGAAATAGCTTTTTCGCTGGAAATATTAGCAGAAAAGCTTCCGCCCCAAAAACTGATCCATACTCAGTGGTTCCACGCTGACTGCCTTGCGGATTACTACCGCACTGAGGTCTTCAGCGATCTTCACTGGTCAGTGATAGAGCAACAGATCAAGCTGGCCGGAGAGCTGGGCATTAACATGCTGTTGACGCCGGTGTTCACCCCGCCGCTGGATACGGAAGTGGGTAAAGAGCGCACCACTGTGCAGTTAGTGGACATCTCCTGTGAAAACGGAAGATGGAGCTTTGGATTTGAAAAGCTGGAAAAATGGTGCTCTATTTGTCAAAAATACGGGGTAGAGTTCATTGAAATCCCCCATTTGTTCACCCAGTGGGGGGCAAAAGCTACTCCGAAAATTGTAGTAAAAACTGAATCTGGGTTGGAAAAACGTTTCGGCTGGCATATCTCGGCGGACGATCCCGCCTACCGCAGTTTTTTGCAGGAATTTTTGCCAGCCTTGCAGCATAAGCTTCTCTCCCTGGGCTACCGTCCAGAGCAAATTTACTTCCACATTTCTGACGAACCTGGAAGCGAAACGCTGGCAGGCTACAAGAATGCCAAGGCGGTAGTAGGAGATTTGCTAAACGGCTTTCCGGTAATCGACGCCCTCAGCGACTATGACTTTTACGAAAAGGGATTAGTGGAACACCCGGTGCCGTCCAACAGTCATATTCAGCCCTTTATAGAGCATGGCGTACCGAATTTATGGACTTACTACTGTGTCAGCCAGCGCTATCTGGTACCTAACCGATTTTTTGCTATGCCAAGTGCTCGGAACCGCATTATGGGCGTATTGATGTATCTGTACAATATCAAAGGTTTTCTGCATTGGGGCTATAATTTTTATAATTCTATGCTTTCCCGGGAGCATATCAATCCCTTCCTGGACACTCACAGCAGCTATGCTTTTTCTTCGGGAGACTCGTTTTTAGTCTACCCTGGAGCGGATGGTAAACCCTGGTCCTCCATCCGAGCGGAAGTGCAGCGCCAAGCCCTATATGACCTCCGGGCGCTGGAGCTGTTGGAATCTCGAATCGGCAGAGAAGCGGTGGAACAGCTGATTTATGAAGGACAGCCGGAATCGCCCTTCACTTTTGAGCACTATCCACAAAATGCTGCCTATCTATATCATTTGCGGCTTAAAATAGCCGATAAGTTAAAGTGAATCGCTCTTATTCCGATAGCTACGCCCTTTATCTTATGGAAAATCCCGGAAAAAAGGTTGACAAGCCTCCCGGATTCTGCTATGATAAATGTGCTGCATTTTGTGTGGCATTCCTTGCTCTGCCCTTGCGGCAGGGCCTTATGTCCAAAAGGAGGTGTTTATTGTGACAGAACAGGTAATGAATTATGAGACCGTGATGATCCTCAATACTAAGGTTGGGGACGAAGCCATTCAGGCTTTAGTTGAGAAGTTTAAGAACTTGATCAGCGAGAATGGCACTCTGGAAAATGTGGAAGATTGGGGCCGCCGCCGTCTGGCTTATCCTATTCAGGATGAGACTGAAGGCTACTATACCCTGATGACCTTCTCCAGCAAGGCCGATTTCCCTGCAGAGCTGGACCGTATCTACAAGATTACTGACGGTGTGCTCCGTTCTATGATCATCAGAAAGTAAGGGGTAGTGATGCTTTATGTTTAACCGGGTGATTTTTATCGGCAGGTTGACTGCAGACCCGGAACTTCGGCAAACCCCTTCCGGCGTGTCCGTCACCAATTTTTCCATCGCTGTAAACCGCACCTATGCTTCCCGCACTGGAGAGCGGCAGACCGATTTTTTTGATATCGTCTGCTGGCGAAACCAAGCGGAATTTGTCACCAAGTTTTTCAAAAAGGGCAATGCTATCGGCGTGGAAGGCCGCATGGAAACCCGGGATTATACCGATAAAAGCGGGAATAAGCGCCGGGCCTATGAGTTGATTGCCGATAATGTCTTTTTTGTGGAAAGTAAGGCGTCCGCTGCATCCAGTAGCCAGGGCAGCTCTTTTGAAGCACCTGCTGCGCCTTTCAATCCAGCTCCCGGCAATGCTGCACCGGTGCCTGCGGTTGGCAATGCCTTTTCCAGTGGAAAATTTGATGATTTTGCTGAAATCGACAACGATGATGATCTGCCGTTCTAAAATTTGAAACTAAGGAGGTTTCGTCATGGAGAGAACCGAAAGACCTGAGAGGCCCAATCGGGGCAACAGAAAAGGCCGCAAAAAGGTTTGCGCTTTCTGTGTGGATAAAATCGAAGAGATCGATTACAAGGATGTTCCCAGACTGAGAAGATACCTGTCTGAGAGAGCCAAGATTGTTCCCCGCAGAGTAACTGGCACCTGCGCCCGCCATCAGCGCCAGCTGACTGTGGCAATCAAGCGGGCCCGCCACGTTGCGTTTCTGCCCTATATCAGCGATTAATTCGCAGTTAACAGACGCCGGAAGAATGGTTTCCTCCGGCGTTTTTCTTTTTCTATGGGACGCAGACAGCTCCCCTTTTCTGCATTGGTTCTCAGGCAGGCAACGGAGCGAAACGATGTCCTAAAAAGCAGCGTAATTATGAATTTTATGGAAAACCAAGGGCATTTTAGTGTTTGGTGCAAACGGCTGCGGCAAAACCACATTAGAAAGGATGATTTTTTGTGGAATATTTAATTGTAGGCACCGGCGGAACCGGCGGCGCTTTAGGCGGATTCCTCCAGCTTTCAGGGAAGAGGGTGGACTTTATTGCCCGCGGAAAACATGGAGATGCGCTTCGTCAAAACGGCCTTACCTTACACTCGGACCTGAAGGGAAACTGCTGCCTGAAGCCTGCATCGGTGTGGGAAATGGAGCAGTACACCGGCTCCCCTGACGTCATTTTCGTCTGCGTAAAAGGCTACTCTTTAGACGAAACTGTGCCCTTTTTGCAGCGCATTGCGGGGCCGAAAACTATGGTAATTCCTATCCTGAACATTTATGGTACCGGCTCTGTTCTGGCGGAACAGCTGCCCAATACCACCGTTTTGGACGGCTGTATCTACATCGTTGCCTACATTGAGTCCCCTGGCGTGATTGCCCAGCGGGGCCCTACCTTCCGGGTAGTTTTTGGCCCTCGGGATCACAAAATCACCTCAGGCATGGAAGAAATCCGGCAGGACTTAGCCAACTGCGGAATCAATGTGCAGCTTTCCACCCAAATTCAACGGGACTGCTTCCAAAAATACGCCTGTATCGCCCCCATGGCCTCCTCTGGCGCTTATTTTGATGTAACCATGGGAGAACTGCGGCAGGACCCGGAAAAACGGGCTGTTTATGCCCGGCTCACCGCCGAAATTTCCGCCTTAGCCAACGCTATGGGCATCCCCTTTCAGGAGGATGTAGTGGCCCAGAACCTTCATCTGCTGGACACCATGACCCCCGATTCCACCGCGTCTATGCAGAAGGATCTAAAAAAGGGGGGGCAGTCCGAAATCGACGGCCTGGTTTTTGAGCCGGTACGGTTGGGCCGCCGATTGGGGGTACCGGTGCCCACCTTTGAAAAAATTGCGGCGCATTTTGGCTTTACCATGGAGTAAAAAAGGGGGTAACATGCGCTATTCCTCT
>CATJLA010000055.1 GCA_949741215.1 uncultured Oscillospiraceae bacterium | reverse complement strand
TACAGGCGCGCCACCGGCTGTCCCTTCTTTATCATCTCCCTTGACGCCGCCAGCAAACGGATGCCTGCGCCGTAGTCCAAAATGTCCTCTTTTGTTTGACGTCCTGCCCCCAAAAGCCGGGAGGCTTCTCCAATTTGATCGGTATGCAGGTAGGCAAGCCAGCCATTGCAGGGTGCAGTCCAGTCCATAGTACACTGCCCCTGGGGCAGCATTTCTGGGCGACGAACCGCCTCTGTGCAGCCCCCCTGCCCCTCCACCAGCTCCACAAATTTTTGAAAAGCCGCGCCAGTGTCCAGCGCCTCCAAGGCTAAACGACGGCATTGGACAAGCGTGCCCTTTTCCGCAAGGCAGATCATGTTGGCAGCCAGCTCCAAAGAAATCTGCCGAAGATCCTCCGGCCCCTTCCCCTGCAGGATTTCCACTGCTTCCATAACTTCCAGGCTGTTGCCCACTGTGCGGCCTAATGGAGCGTTCATACTGGTAAGCAACGCAACCGTTTCCCTGCCTGCCCCCTCACCAATAGCGCACATCAGCCGTGCCAAAGCCTCTGCGTCTTCCTGACGCTCCAAAAAAGCGCCGGTTCCTGTTTTCACATCCAGCAGAATTTTATCTGACCCGGCAGCCAGCTTTTTGCTCATAATACTGGAGGCAATCAACGGGATGCTTTTTACTGTAGCGGTAACATCCCGCAGAGCATACAATTTTTTGTCGGCAGGAGCCAAATCTCCGGACTGTCCTACCAACGCCAGCCCATTTTTTTCCACCAGACGGAAAAACTCTTCCTCTCCGATTGCCGTGCAGTATCCAGGGATAGACTCCAACTTGTCCACCGTGCCTCCGGTATGCCCCAGCCCCCTACCAGACATTTTAGCCACCTTCACCCCACAGGCTGCCGCAATTGGGGCACAGATCAGGGTAGTTTTATCTCCAACGCCGCCGGTGCTGTGTTTATCCACCTTTTTTCCGGAAATAGAGGATAGATCCACCATCTTCCCGGAATGTGCCATTTCCAAGGTAAGCCAGGTCGTTTCCCTGTCAGTCATACCGTTAATACAAATCGCCATCAGCAGTGCCGAGGCCTGATAATCCGGGATTTCCCCTGCTGTATAGCCCTTAACAAAGCCGGCAAGCTCTTCCTGGGTAAGCTCACCGCAGTTGCGTTTTTTATCAATCACATCATACATCCGCATAGCCGATTCCCTCCTCATTCTGCCGCAGACTGAAGCTGTGGGGCAGAAGCTGCTCTAAAGAGTACACCTGCACCTTCCCCTTTTCCCAAACGCCAATCAGCAGCTTTTCCGGCGTTCTTACAAACTCTCGCAAAAACTGCCGGCAGTTCCCGCAGGGGAAGCAAGCCTCCTCCTCAGAATTTCCCGGACCGCCTGCAATGGCAATTTGAGTAAAAAAGTGCTCGCCTTGGGCAATTCCGTGGCCTACGGCGTTTTTTTCGGCGCAAATTCCTACCGGATAAGAACTGTTTTCCACATTGCAGCCGCAGTACACTTTGCCGCTTTCTCCTAAAGCTGCTGCCCCTACCCAAAAGTTGGAGTATGGCGCATAGCTCTGCTTTCTCGCCTCTCGGGCCAAGTCCATCAGCTGGTTCCAATCCATTTCAGCTGCATCCCCTTTCACTTGTTTTCGGACGTAAGCGCAGGATTGCGTCTTGCGCTTTTTCAATAAATTTATAGTATTGTTGCACAAAAAATATTGATTTGATCGGAAAATCCTATTACAGTATATAGTATTTTCCTCAGTTTGTCAATTTGGTCCTCTCTTTTGCACAGTACTGGGACGCAGTACACTGTTCAGATGCAAAGCCTTACCTATTCAATCCGCAGTGCCCCGAAGTACGAAGACAACGGCATGCGGGACGTCCCTTAAGCATACACTTTTCTGAAAGGGCTTTTCCTCGATTTACAGGGCTGTAAAGAAGCAGATCGTCCAAAAAACAGCCCAAAATTCATTGAAAGGTGCGCAGGCTGGCAATTGCAATCACCAAAAAGCTATGGTAAAATGAAGTATATATTTTAAGCAGCTTCCCCCATATCAGCCCAAAGAGGCCGATTCCATATAGAAGGAGTTTTAACTATGAACAGAGCAGATGCAATGGAACAATATCTTAAGTCCCTGAAGCAAGGGCGTAAGACCTATAAAGAATGTTTGATTCGTGGCAGATACCCCTATCCCCAGATTCTGGATGAGATTTTAAGCAATGTTATGGTTGCCGGCCAGGTGGAGCTTGGGGTAATTGAGGTGCCTATCGAACAGATTATCGGCACTAAAACCGAAGGCAGGCGCTCGGCCTTTGCAGAGAACTTTATGCCTCTGCTGGAGCCGGATACCGAGTTTGCCAACAAATGGATAGAGCTTTGCTTCGCACATCTGGAGGATGGCATTCGAGATCCGATTCGCTGTTATGAGTATTTAGGACGGTTTTATGTCCAGGAGGGCAACAAGCGAGTAAGCGTGCTGAAAAGCTACGGCGCACCTTCTATCTCCGGTTATGTAACCCGGGTTATCCCTACCTGGTCAGAGGATCCTACTATTTTGGCCTACTACGATTTCCTCAACGCCTATCAACAGACAGGGCTGTATCAGGTATGCTTTTCTCGTCCGGGGAGCTTTGGCAAGCTACAGGCGGCTTTGGGATATGAGCCCGGTCATGTGTGGGAGGACGAGGAACGCAAACTGTTCTCGGCGGGTTATTTATACTTTAAAGAGGCTTTTTATAAACTGGGCGGCAAAGAACTGCCTATTACCGTGGCGGATGCTCTGCTGGTATGGCTGAAAGTTTATTCCTTTGAGCAGCTGACCGACGCTTATGCCTCCGACAGAGTAAAAATGTTAGAGCGTATCTGGCCGGATATTCAGGGCCTTACCCAGCCTGACCCTATTTCCATGAGTACCGAAATTCAAGGGGACGGCAAAAATGTTCTGGAGCCGGAGCCTCCTAAGGGTATTATTTTCAAGGCAATCCAGCCCAATCGACTGAAAATTGCCTTTGTCAACGAGTATTTTCCGTCCGAAAGTGACTGGATTCGTGCCCATGACCTAGGGCGGGAGTACCTGGAAACAGTAATGGAAGACCAGGTAGAGTCCGAGAATTTCTACGGTGTTTCCGGCAAAGAGGCTGAAGAAGCTATGGAAACAGCTATTGCCAACGGTGCGCAGATGATTTTCGCTACCACTCCGTCCTTAATTGGAGCATGCCGGAAAATTGCCGCCCAACACCCCAAGGTGCGGGTGCTCAACTGCTCCATTTCCATGCCCTATTCCGGGGTGCGCACCTACTACAGCCGGATTTATGAGGGCAAATTTATCATTGGCGCTATTGCCGGGGCCATGAGCAAAAATGG
>CATJLA010000054.1 GCA_949741215.1 uncultured Oscillospiraceae bacterium | reverse complement strand
ACCTTAAACAGCTTTCTGGTCTGGTTCTCCACACTCTTGGAGGCGTCTATCACCATCACCGCAGAATCTGCCGCCATCAGGGTACGGTAGGTGTCCTCCGAAAAATCCTGGTGTCCAGGAGTATCCAAAATATTGATACAAAAGCCGTTATATTCAAACTGCATTACCGAGGAGGTAACCGAAATACCCCTCTGCTTTTCAATCTCCATCCAGTCAGAGACTGCGTGCTTTGCTGTTTTTTTCCCTTTTACCGAGCCTGCCAGGGCAATGGCCCCGCCATAAAGCAAAAATTTCTCGGTCAGGGTAGTTTTACCCGCGTCAGGGTGAGAAATAATGGCGAAGGTTCTTCTCCGCTCAATCTCCTGTTTTAGCTGCTGTGTATTCAACGCAATTCCTCCACAATTTAATTGTATCCGGTTCCTAAACGCATCTATTCCATGGGGAAGCTCCTCCTAATTGCTATAAAACTGCCCTTTTGCAGGACGTCGCTTAGCCTGCTGTTTTTTGCAGGCCTGGCGCATTGTAACTAATATATTGTACCATTTCCTGCCCTTTTGCGCAACATGAGAATGGGGGAAAATCAAAAAATGTGAGTTGTAAAATAAACATCAAAGGGGATTTGAAGAAAAATACCTTTTGATGTTTATTTTATGAAGAAATGGAGAAAGAACAATGAGCGAGAATTATGAAAATCCCTATATCGAAGTAAAGGAAAAACCATTTACACCCCCTTTACAGATGAAATCGTTCCTTTGTGCCATATGGAATCAGCCCGGAAGAAAGGCGAAGTCCAAAACGACAGCATAAAACGAGCCATCGACAAAGCCTTTGAAATCGGCTGCTCCAACGATTTCCAATACTTCATCACCTTAACCTTAGACCAAACGAAAATAGACTGCTACAACACTGAATTGATTTACGCAAAGCTAAGAACTTTCCTAAACAACGCCGTAAAACGAAAAAACCTGAAATACTTAATCTTTCCCGTCTTGCCGACGTTATTAAAGACCAGGGCCGTTTAGGAGAAATGATGGTTTGCAATGCTTTAGACCGTCTACCTTTTTATAAGCGTATATTAACTAATGTATATTTACCCACTCAAAGAGGAAGTACGGAAATAGACATTCTTTTGTTTTCGGCTAGAGGAATCTACGTGATAGAGAATAAAAACTACAGTACTTCTGTATACGGAAATACGAAAAGTCAAAACTGGACCGCTTACTATAGCGGTCAGCCTTATCCATTTTATAACCCTGTTTTGCAGAATAAGGGCCGTTTTGGAAAGAATTTCTACTTTTAAAATAAAAAAACCATTAAAAATAGTCTTAAACCCATTTTTTCCACAAAAGATATTGATGTCCTTTATTCTTATTTTTCTAAATTTGCAATGCAGGATGAAGCCACAAAACAACGGCACATTGCTTATGTAAATTCTTTGAAAAATATGCGTAACTGATAGATACTTTTTATTTTTCAAAAGGAAAACCCGCCGGTAACAGCGGGCATTTCTTTCATGAGTTGTGGTAGTACGTAAAGGCCTGGGACAAAGGTTTATTACTGTCATCCCTACAGAGACTGAATAAACCATTCCCCCTTTCTTTTCACGAAATTTTCTGGTAGGATTCGGCAAACTGGCTCTTGTGCGGGCTTTCAAAATCAGGTACTATTAAAGATACCGGTTTTCTGCCGGCATTTTGAAAAAAGGAGTTGTTTTTTTACCATGGCAACCCATGTGGATATCTACACTGACGGCGCCTGCTCCGGCAACCCTGGCCCTGGAGGCTATGGCGTCATCCTCTCTGCCAGCGGCACTGAAAAAGAACTTTCCGGCGGGGAAGCAGCCACCACCAACAACCGTATGGAGCTTACCGCCGCTATCGTTGGCCTTTCTGCGCTTAAACGCCCATGCGAAGTTACCTTATACAGTGATTCCAAATATCTGGTAGACGCTATCCAAAAAGGCTGGGCAAAAAGCTGGAAAAGCCGCGGCTGGCGGCGCAGCGGCAACGAGCCCGCTTTGAACCCCGACCTGTGGCAGCAGCTTTTAGACCTGCTGGAAATCCACCAGGTAACCTTTGTATGGGTAAAAGGACATGCGGGCCATCCCCAAAATGAGCGCTGCGACCAATTAGCTACCGGAGAGATTCAAAAGCTGCGTCAAAACGGCAATTGCTGAAAATTGCTCTTATATCGCCCCCAAAACCCGGGAACCAAAGCCCGCTTTCGTCCCCCTTGAAGCTGCTGAAAAAGAGAAAATTTACAAAAAATTGCAATTTTTATGAGTTAGGCCTTGAAAAGATACTAAAAAGGTGTATAATGAACTTGTCAACCGGGAAAGCTGTTTTTGCAGAAAAGATACAGCCCCCAAAACCTCTGAAAATAAATGAAGGTGAAAGCTATATGGATCGTTTTGTATATGCTGACAACGCTGCCACTACTCAGGTATCTCCCCAGGTTTTTGACGCTATGGTGCCGTACCTGAAGGACCACTTTGGCAATCCTTCCAGCATTTATAAGCTGGGACGGGATGCCAGCAAGGATATTGAGGCTGCCCGCGTAAAGGTGGCTGCCGCTTTGAATGCCGAGCCCAGAGAGATTTTCTTCACTTCCTGCGGCTCCGAGTCCGACAACTGGGCGCTGAAGGGCGCTATGCAGCTGATGTCCAAAAAAGGCAAAAAGCATTTGATTACTACGGTGATTGAGCATCATGCTATTCTCCATACCGCACAGGCGCTGGAGCGGCAGGGCTATGAGGTTACCTATCTGCCGGTGAATGATATGGGCCTGGTTTCCGCTGAGGATGTGAAAAAGGCAATCCGGCCGGATACCGCTTTGGTAAGCGTAATGTATGCCAATAACGAGATCGGCACGATCCAGCCTGTTGCAGAAATCGGAAAAATCTGCCACGACGCCGGGGTTTTGTTTCATACTGACGCAGTGCAGGCTATCGGCGCGGTGGAAATCGACGTAAAGGCCCAGAACATTGATATGCTCTCCCTTTCCGCCCACAAGTTCCACGGGCCTAAGGGAGTGGGCGCTTTCTACTGCCGCAAGGGGCTGGTGCTGCCCAATCTGATTGACGGCGGCGGGCAGGAGCGCTCCAAGCGGGCGGGTACTGAGAACACCGCTTATATTATAGGCTTAGGTACTGCCATTGAGATTGCCTGCGCCAATATTGCCGAGAAAAACGCCAGGCTGATCCCCATGCGGGAAAAGCTGATTGATACAATTTTGACCACAATTCCCCGCTGCAGACTGAATGGTGACAGAGAGAAGCGGCTGCCAGGCAATGTAAATATCTCCTTTGAAGGGGTGGAGGGAGAGTCCTTACTGTTGATGCTGGATATGAACGGCATCTGTGCTTCCTCCGGGTCGGCGTGTACTTCCGGCTCGCTGGACCCAAGCCATGTGCTGTTGGCTATCGGTTTGGTGCATGAGGTAGCTCATGGTTCTCTGCGGCTTTCCCTCAGTGATGTAAACACCATGGAGGATGTGGATTACATTTTGGAAAAGCTGCCCCCGGTAATTGAAAAGCTGCGGGCTATGTCGCCCTTGTGGGAGCGTATCAATAAGGGTTAACCTTTGGGGACGTGACAGCAGCCCTGTTGTCTAAAATGCTTCCATTAAGGCGCGCCAAAGGCGGAAACGCTGCGGATTGTCAGCTTCTTGATATCGCCTCCATCCCTTTTGCGGAGGGCCGCCTGAGGGCACGAGAAAACAGGCTGGCAGTCCCGTCCCCCCAAAAGAAAAGCTGGAAATTTTAACAATAAACAAGGGAGGTTTGTGCAATGATTTATTCTGATAAAGTTATGGACCATTTTTCTAACCCCAGAAATGTAGGAGAAATTGAAAATCCCGACGGTGTGGGAGAGGTAGGCAACGCTAAGTGCGGTGATATTATGAAAATGTATCTGCGCATCAACAACGGCGTGATTGAGGATGTGAAGTTCAAAACCTTTGGGTGCGGGGCGGCGATTGCCACCAGCTCTATGGCCACTGAGATGATCAAGGGCAAATCCATAGACGACGCTTTGAAGCTGACCAACAGTGCCGTGGTAGAGGCCTTGGAGGGGCTGCCGCCGGTAAAGCTGCACTGTTCGGTTCTGGCGGAGCAGGCGGTAAAGGCCGCGCTCTCTGACTATTACCGCAAGCAGGGAATTGACCCCATTGCCATTGTTGGCGAGATTGGAGAATGTGACCATTGTGATACAGAAGAATAACGCTTCCAAGCGGGTTTTGGTGGCGCTCAGCGGCGGGGTAGATTCCTCCGCCGCCGTTTGTTTGCTGCAGGAACAGGGCTATCAGGCGGAGGGGATGGTGCTCTGCCTCTCTCCAGCCCATGAAAGCACTGTGGAAGACGCAAAGCTGTCGGCGGAAGCTTTGGGCATCCCTTTACATATTGTGCGGGAGGATGCGCTGTTTACCCGGGAAGTAATCACCCCCTGGGCAGAGCTCTATCGGGCGGGTAAAACCCCTAATCCCTGCATCCTCTGCAATCCGGCGGTAAAATTTGCCCTGCTTGCCCAAACCGCAGACAAACTGGGCATCCACTGGCTTGCCACCGGCCACTATGCCGGAGTAAAGCCCACCCCCGAGGGCACTTTATTGCTGAAAGCCGGGTTTCTGCCCCGGGACCAGTCCTATATGCTACATCGGCTGCCCCAGGCGGTTTTATCCCGGATGATTTTCCCTTTGAATCAGCTTTCCAAAGAGGAAGTAAGGGCTATCGCTGCAGGACGTCGCCTGGCCTGCGCCCAAAAACCGGACAGCCAGGAAATCTGTTTTATCCCTGATAATGATTATATTGGCTTTCTGGAGAGGAATTGCGGCACAATGGAGCCGGGAGAGTTTATCTCTCCAGAAGGGCAGGTTTGTGGGCGGCATCAGGGGATTTTCCGGTATACAGTAGGCCAACGGAAGGGCCTTGGCATTGCGTTGGGGCGCCCTGTCTTTGTAAAGCGGATTGACCCCCAAACTAACCGGATTTACTTAGCGGATGCCGGGCAGGAGTACGCCCGTGCTATTGTGACGGAACAGTGCCGGTGGGTTCTGCCCGCTTTTGCCAAGCCCTGTTTTGAATGTGGGGTAAAAATCCGCTCCATGGCAAAGGAGGTACCCGCCCGCATCACTTTGTTGGAGGGCGGCTGCTTTCGGGCGGAGTTTTTGGAGCCTCAGCGGGCGCCTGCGCCAGGGCAGTCGGCAGTGTTGTATCAGGGGGATATGGTGCTGGGCGGCGGGTTTATTACGGAAGTCTTTGAATAAATGTAAAAGTGGCGGGGCTATATGCTCCGCCGTTTTTCTTTCTATGTTATGGGGCTTTGGGGACGTGAGTGCGGGGGTATGGTTTTGCGCATATGTTTGGCAATAGTATAGGTAAACGAAAAGTACCGGCCGTAAAACCGTACTTTTTTTGCAAAAAAGCTGCAAATAAATTTTATAAGAAAAAGGGTATCTTAATATTTTATTTTTCTTTATAGTATTAATTGAGGAAATCAGCATACAGCGAATAGCCCCGCAGTTATTGCGAATTAGTTTATAATTGTTTTAAAGAGATTATTTGCTGCGCAAATAGTGAAATTATATTCGCCTTTTTAATTGGGGCAGAGCCTAATATCACTCGCCGCAGTTGAATATAACTGAAAAACCAGGTTTCTACGAAACCTGGTTTTTCTGGTGGGAGAGGATGGATTCGGACCATCGAAGCGAAACGCAACAGATTTACAGTCTGCCCCCTTTGGCCACTCGGGAACTCTCCCATATTCACTTAAGCGTTGATGGAGCTGGTGGACGGACTTGAACCCCCGACCTGCTGATTACAAATCAGCTGCTCTACCAACTGAGCTACACCAGCATTTGCTCTCAACAACGTTTATTATCTTACCACATCTTACACAATCTGTCAATAGTTTTTTTTATTTTATTTCCGCTTTGTAAAACATTCGGAATGTACCCAAATAAAATACATCTTTCCTT
>CATJLA010000053.1 GCA_949741215.1 uncultured Oscillospiraceae bacterium | reverse complement strand
GGAGGGCTTTGCCTCTTTGCGGCGATGGCAGGCGGGAGATCCGCTTTCTCTGATACACTGGAAAGCCTCGGCTCGGGTGGGAACGCTGCTTACCCGCCAATATGAGGACGCAGGCGGAGGCAGCAGCCTGATTTTTTTGGACTGCGCTGTGCTGAGCGATGAGCCTGCCGACCGGCTGACCGAGTGCGCTGCCACGTTGCTATATGCCCATTTAAGCCGGGGAGATCAAGTGAGCCTGGCCTGCAGCAGCCCTCAGGCGGCGGTTTTGGGCAAAGCTTCCAGCCTGGAGGAGCTGACCGCCCTGCGCCAGTGGCTTGCCCTTTTGCGGTTTGACCAGCAGAATACCGGAGAGGAACAGCTATCGAAAATGCTGTATACTGGAGGATTCAGCCAGATTTATTTGCTGGGCGGGCGCTTTGAACCAGTGCTTTTCAGCTTATTGGAGGACTCCGGCTTATCCTGCCGGTACTGGCTGGCAGAGCCGCTGGAGCTGCTCCCTGGAGAGGGGGGCGCTGTAAAAGCAGCTTCCTTTTTTGGGGAAGAGCTGCCGGAGTTTTTGCGCCGGGAATGGATGGAGGAGCTATGAAACAAGCAAAAATACTACTAACAGATGCCCTTTGTGCCCTGCTGTTTTCTCTTAGTACGTCTTTTGTGCTGCTGCCGGCAATGGATTTGCAGGCTCCAGGCGGGCTGCTGCTGGTTTCGGCAGCGGTTTTGCTGGGGCTGTTTGCTTTAGGGGAGTGTTTTCCTCGGCTGGTATGGGGCAGCCTGGGGGCGGCGGCAGCGCTGGGAGTGGTGCTGGCAGCGGTTTTTTCCTGGTGGGACGTCCTGCAAAGCTATTTTCTCAGGGCAGTGGGGGAAACTCTTTTGGAAGGTGGAGAACCACATTTTTTGGTCTGTTTGGGGGCGATTTTGCCCATAACCCTCCTTTTTTGGCTGCTGATGCGCCGGTGGCCCTGTTTATGGGCGGTAACGCTGATTTCGGTGATGATAATCGGCTGTAAGGTGGTTTTTTGGCCGGAGGGATGGGTGGCTCCCTTTTTGTTGGCCTGCGCCGGGAACATCCTGTTTTTGCCCAGAGCGGTTTTGCAGGGGGAAGGGCGGTTTCAGGCCCAGATGCTTGCCGCATTGCTGGCGGCGCCAGTGTTGCTGTTCAGTCTGTGGGCGGCACCGGCAGAGGATGGGCAGCGGTATTCTTTGGCTTTGCGGCATTTGGTGCAGGATGGGCAGGATTTTTGGGAATATCACTGGGGAGAGTTGCCCCAGCTGCAGGTGTTTTCCATGAGAAATATGGGCCTGCAGCCGGAGGAGGATCGCCTGGGGGGAGATATTACTTTAGGGCAGAATACAATACTTACCGGCAGCCAGGATCTGCTTTTACGGGGCCAGGTGCTGGAGTTTTATAATGGCCTTGGCTGGGAGGATACCCCCGGCCAAAACAGCGGCAACTTTAGGCTGAACAGCCTGCTGTGGCTGGGGAAAAAGCAGGAGGCTTTTGGGCTTGCACTTTCGTCCCAAAGCGATTTGCCGGAAGGGCTGTTAATGCGGGTGGATACGGAGCTGCATCATTACCGGCGGACAAGAGCGGTATTTTTGCCTTACCGCACCGAGAGGATTCAGCCAATGCGCAGCGGCCTGCAGCTGTATTTTAATACTGAGGGAGAGGTGTATTGGGGGCAGCTGCCTGAGGAGATGCCGGACTACCGGGTGGAAGGCTGGAGCTGGAACTTTCGGAGCAAAAGCTTTGATAAAGGCATGCTGCTGCTGGAACAGCAGGTAAGCAGTTCGGGAGAGGATAGGCTGTACCGGCAGGCAGCAGAGCGGTGCCTGCAGCTGCCGGAAACGCTGCCTGATTGGGTAAGAGAGCTGGCACAGTCCTTAACGGAGGGATGTGAGACCCCCTACCAGAGGGCTATTGCCTTGCGGAACTATCTTGCACAAAGCTGTGAATACACGCTCACTCCCGGCCACCCGGACCCAGAGCAGGACTTTGTGACGGCGTTTTTAACCGAAAAGCGAGGCTACTGTACCTATTATGCCAGCGCCCTTACAGTTTTGTGCCGGTGCTCCGGGGTACCTGCCCGGTATGTTACCGGCTATGGAATGATTCCGGAGAAAGGACGGTATAAGGCAACCCAGGCCACCGCCCACGCCTGGACGGAAATTTATCTGGAAAAAATCGGCTGGGTGCCGCTGGATGCGCTTTCTCAGGAGATTTTTTTGCAGAACACTCCGCTGCCTCAGCAGGCACAGGCTGGAGACAGAGCTGATGCACTTGATTTTGCGCCTGCGTCTGACGAAGAGCAGACAGAGATGGAGCTGCCTTTGGAGGGAGGAGAACGTGGATTTAACCCATGGCTGTTGCTTTGGGTTCTGCCGGCTTTGATTGGAGCAGGCGGGCTTGTTGGGGCTGCCAGACTGCGCAGCGCTCGGTATCGAGAGCGTTATGTGAGCAGAAATTTTCCGGAAAGCATCCAGGCGGCGGAGCACTGCTATGCTGGATTGATGCGCCTGCTGCGGCTGATTCGTCACCGCCCTGCCCCTGGGGAAACGCTGCTGGCCTTTTGGGAGAGAACAGCAGAGCTGCTGCCTGCGCAAAAGGAAAGCTGGCGAGAAGTTGGCAGCATTATGAATCGGATGCGCTTTGGGGGGCAGGCGCCTTCCTGGGAGGAAACGGCGCTGCTTTGCCAGGCCTATGGTGTGCTGGAGGGGTATATCCGCGAGGTACGAGGCTTTTGGGGCTGGTTTATTGTATAGGCTTTAGGACAAGGACTGCCGCATGTTTTTCTCAGGCCTTTATCCAAGCCTGTTATAACCCTGGGGCATATCTTTGTAAACGAAAAGGAACTTCTCATAAGCCGCCGGTTCCTTGATCCGGGTTTTGTGCGGATGTGCACCAGCCGCAAAATTCACAAATAAAGTAGAAAATACAGCAAAAGAGGGAGCTTTAGGCCCCCTCTTTCTATCTGTTTTGCGGCTGCTTCTCAGCGGATATCATATACTGACCGTACCCGTAGCTCCTTCGGGTCACCCTCCAGAATCCGTACAGATACGGTGCCTGCATCCATGTCAAAATAGTTATCGCTCAGCACCAGGTCGCTGTCGGGGGAGGAGATCTCCACACTTTTGGCATAAGCGGCGGCCGTTACCGTTATGACGTCACCGCTACGGGAAGCTTTCAGCTCCGGGTTGATAAAACGGAAGTATTTTGGCGCGGTAAAAAGCACACTGCCCGCGCTAACCGCTTCGTCCCCGGAGATAAGCTGGTAGGAGAAGTAAGTTTCCAGGCAGTCAATGCCCTCAAACACCTGTTTTTCCAGCCATACGCTGGTAAGGGCGGGCGCTGCTATCTGCTGCTCGCCGCTTTCTATTATGGAGCTATCCGCCTGGCGCAGCGCCCACCGCACTAAGACGTCCTGCTTCGTCATAGTTTCATTGGCAACCGAAAGCCTTACACTGGTTTCAATAGGAGCGGGCTCGGCAATAATACCATGGTCGGCAAGCTCTCCAACCTCTTCGCAGGAGATCATCAGCGGGGCAAAGAACCGCTTGGCATAGTAGTGCAGGGCCTTCCAGCGGCCGAAATAATCCACCGAGGCCCAGGAGGCCACCGGCCAAATATCATTGAGCTGCCAGTAAATAGCCCCCATGCACCGCCCGCGGTTACGCCGCCAGTGCTCCACCCCGTAGCGGATAGCGTCGCCCTGAAGCAGCTGAGAAGCATACAGCAGGGTGTCAAAATCCTTGGGGTAAAGGTAAGTTTGAGAAAGATAGGTCAAAATTTTGCCGTTTGCCCCGGCGCTGCGCTGATGGCGCTCCATCACCCGGGAGAAAATGTTTCTATCCTCCGGCAAAGTAAAGCTTTCCACCGTTTTCAGGCAGGGGAAGGACTGGAACCCAAACTCCGAGGCATACCGGAAGAAAAATTTGCGATATTCGGTAAAAGGCCTGCTGCCGTGCCATACGTCCCAGTAGTGGACATCGCCCCTGTCCGGGTCGTTAGGCTCGTCAAAGGAGCCGCCGGAGGAGGGGGAAGCCGGCCAGTAGAAGGTATCCGGGTCCAGTTCTTTCAACTGTTTGGGGAGAATATGCTCAAACATCCGAATATAGTCCCGCTTGGTGGTAGGGGTGCCCTCATAGCCAAAGCCTACCTGGAACAGCTCCATCTCATTGTTGCCGCACCACAGCCCCAAGGAAGCATGATGCCGCAGCCGCCGGATGTTATCGGCAAACTCCGCCTCAATATTGGCCTCAAATTTATCGGTTAAGTGGTAGTTTGCGCAGGCGAACAGAAAGTCCTGCCACACCACCAGGCCAAGCTCGTCACAGATGTCAAAGAAAAAGTCATCGGGATAATAACCGCCGCCCCAAACCCGCACCGAGTTAAAGTTGGCCCGGACGCACTGCTCCAATAATCTCCGTGTGCGCTCCGGCGTAACTCGGGAGAGAATATTGTCCTCCGGAATATAGTCTGCACCCATGGCAAAAAACTGCACCCCGTTTACGCACTGGGCAAAGCTTTCGCCCCACTGGTCTTTCTCACGCACTACCGTCATGGTGCGCAGGCCAATGCGCTTTTCTACCCGGTCCACAACCTGTCCGCTTTCCATAAGCTCCACCGTAACGGTGTACAGGGGGTGCGCTCCGTACCCGTTAGGCCACCACAGCTGGGGATTCTCCACTCGGGTTTCACCGTAGGGCCGCAAAGGAGTTTTGTTGCCGTCAGGGTCGGTCAAGGTGATTTTAAGCTCCGTATTTTCAAGGCTGCCTACCATCGAACGCTCTGTTCTCAGGTAAACCTCCCCGTTTTCATGCCGCTGTCTAATATGGACGTCCTGGATGCGGGCGCTGTCCACTCCGATCAAAGCAATTTCCCGCCAGATGCCCCCATCAGGCAGGCGGGGCCCCCAGTCCCACCCAAACATGCAGTGGGCCTTTCTTAAATGAGGAAACCCCGCCATAGCGTCCTCCGAGCCGCCTATGTAGTCCTTTGCCTGCATTTCCCGGATATACCGCACTGGGGAAACAAACCGCAGCTCCAGCGTGTTTTCCCCGAATTTCAAAGCGTCTGCCGCTTCAAACTCCCAAGTGCGGTGCATATTGTCGGCGTAGCCAATCTGCATCCCATTCAGGTAAACCGAGCACACCGTATCCAGCCCCTCACAACGGAGCAGCACACTTTTCAGCCCCACAAAGCTCTCGGGCAGGGTGAAGGTGCGGGTAAAGGTAAAATCGTTTTGGATGATCAGCTCCAGCGCTTCCAGCTCATTTTCCCGCCAGTAAGGGTCCTCCAGCTTCCCATTTTCCAGCAGGACGGAGTATACCGAGCCGGGCACCGAGCCAAAACACCGGGTACCGTCAGTTAAGGTAAGCTCCCATCTGCCTGCAAGGTTCAGCTTCTGCATAAAACCTCCTTGTCGGCCTTCCCACAGTGTGAAAAGCCCGCCGCTATTTTTAGCGTGCGGCCCGCTTTGTTATTATGTCTATTATACTACATTCGGCGGCTCCGGGTAAATAGCTTTTTAGGGCAAAATCCACCTTGTTTCGGATGATTTCAGGGTATATGCCCCATCCCATATCACAAAAGCATTTGCCATCCGCCCACAAAAGCCGTATAATAACCATAAGCAAATAAAAGGCTGTGCGACGTCACAGCGGCCATAAATTTTATGATGACAGGGAGGCTGCCATGAAAGTTTTAGTTACCGGCTTTACCCCCTTTGGAGGGGAACGGATCAACCCGGCTTATGAGGCGGTAAAGCTGCTGCCGGAGCAGATTGCGGGGGCACAGATCATCAAGCTGGAAATCTCCACCGCCTTTGCCCACTGTGCTGACGAAGTGGAATCGGGTATTCTGAGGCATCGCCCAAAGATGGTTGTTTGTATAGGGCAGGCAGGAGGCCGCCCCTGTGTTACCATTGAGCGGGTAGGCTTAAATCTGGCGGATGCCAGTAT
>CATJLA010000052.1 GCA_949741215.1 uncultured Oscillospiraceae bacterium | reverse complement strand
GGCATCGTCTAACCGTCCGGCTCTTCTTTATCCTAACGAATGAAAAAAGGAGTATCCTTCCATGATACACATTTCCCCTTCCGTTCTGGCGGCGGATTTTACCTGCTTGGGGCAGGAGGCCTGTCGAATGGCTGAAGCCGGTGCAGAAATGCTTCATCTGGACGTAATGGACGGGCATTTTGTACCCAACCTCTCTCTGGGGCTCCCGCTGATCACCTCCTTGAGAAAGGCGGCTTCCCAGCTGTTTGACGTCCACCTGATGATCTCTAATCCTCTACAGTATCTGCCTGCTTTTGCCCAGGCTGGCGCGGATCTGATCACCTTCCACATTGAAGCGGAGGACAACCCCGGCAAAGCCATTGATGTTATTCATAATCTGGGTAAAAAGGCGGGGCTGGCTGTAAAGCCGGGCACCCCGGCTCAGGCGCTGTTGCCCTATTTGAGCAAGCTGGATATGGTGCTGGTGATGACAGTGGAACCGGGCTTTGGCGGCCAGAAGTTCATGCCGGAGATGATGGATAAGGTGTCACTGCTCCGTCGGGAGATTACAGCCCAAAATCTTTCGGTATGGGTGCAGGTGGACGGCGGAATCAACTGCAGCACGGCGCCCATAGCAATATCTGCCGGCGCCGATGTACTGGTGGCAGGCTCCGCGCTGTTTTCCCAGCCGGATTACGGCAAAGCAGTGGCAGAGCTCAGGCATGCAACATCATTGCAGGGCTGACAGAGCACATTTTTTCGGTTCGCTATCCCTATCTTAATGCCGCAGATGTAACCCTTTCGCCGCCACAGGCAAATTGCGGCGCCTATCCCAAACAATGCCTCAAAATTTCCAAGGCATGGTCAGGCAATATCACCCGCCCATGCTCCAAAACCATCTCGGCATACAGCTCTCCCTCTCCCAGCAGCTCCCCCAGTTCCTCCAGGCAGCAAACAGAAAGCCGGTCTACCGGGTCTGCCGGACGAAGCACCAGCAAATACCACCCGCCTATCCCAAACAGCGCGCTGGATCGTACTCTGTGCAGCAGTCCTGCCTGGATAAAAGCACAGGCTGCCCGCACAGCCCCCTCCAGCCCCTCAAACCGGAATACCGCCGGTTTCTCCTTTTCCGGCACAGCCTTGCCGGAGGAGAGAAAAGCAGTCATCTCCGGAGGCAGCGGTTCAAAAAAGGTAAAGTAGCATACCGCCCCGCCTTCAGGCTCCGGGAACCATTCGGCAAGCATCTGGGCCGGCAGGCTGGCAAACTGAGGCGCTGCTTCTGTCAGCAGCCGGGCAAGATTTCGGGAAAGCTGCTCTGAGTCCTTTTCCTCTTGGAACAGCCCCAGCTGCTCTGCTTCCCTGGGGGTAAACAGTGCCCGGAGCTGATGTCCGCTTACAGCATCAATCTTCATAAAAACCCTCCTTACAATCATTTTTGGGGAGGAGCATAACACAAAAAAATGCGCTTGCGTCTGCTATTTATAATAAGGTAGCGGCAGGCTTTTTGAAAAACGGCTCTCCGGCTGGCTCCCGGGGAGAAGGCTTTTTTTCCATAGCGGGAAAGCATGAAAGGAGCGCGGCCAATGAGTATTTTACTAAAACGAGGCGTGTCTCTGGAGCAGAGCAAGGAACCTGCCCTCTCCAGGCCATGCCATGTGTATACCGAAAACGTGGTGATCAGCCGGATGATCCAGCCGGCCCAGTCCATGGACGAGCTGAGCCCCCAGCAGATTCTGGAGCTTTGCCGTACCGCTCAGGTCAAGGATGAGCTGGACGGCGCCTTGCTTGCGGATAAACTGGAGCAGGCGGCCAAAGACGGCTGCCTGGAGCTGGTGGCGGATGCTTTGGACGACGAGCCCTATGTTTCCAGCCGCGTCAACCACTTAATTCATCAGACAGAGCTGGTAGCCTCCGGCCTGATGCTGGCAGGCAAGGCCGCAGGGGTGGAAAAGCTTTCCGCCGCTGTATTTTGGAATATCATGAACCTGGAAACCCGTCTGCCTAAGGAGCTTACCCTCCCGGATGGCTCCAAAGGGGTAATCCACCGCACCGGCGGGCGCTATCCCCAGGGCTTGCCCCGGCGTTACCGTGCAGCCCGTCAAAAAAAGTGCTATTTGGGCACAGGAGCGTTGATTCATCTTCACAGGGCTGTTTTTGAGGGTCGGGTGCAGAATACCGTCTTTTTGACAGTAGGTGGCAACTGTGTCCGCAACAGCCTGAATATGGAGATCCCGCTGGGGATGCCTGTTAGCCGGGTGCTGGACTACGCCGGCCTTTTGGACGAGCCCAACACTGTGGTGGCCGGCGGCGGCTCCATGACAGGCGCCGTGCTGGATAATCCGGAAAAATCCTATGTCCAGCCGGATACCCGGGCGGTGTTGGCTTTCCGTCAGCGGCCGGTCAGCGGCAACCTGCAGTGCATAGGTTGCGGCCGCTGTATTGATGCCTGCCCCCAAAGTCTGCCGGTTTACTATATCTACCGGGCGGCGCAGCAAAAGCTTTACAGTGAGTTTGAGTCCTTTGAGTACGAGCGCTGTATTGAGTGCGGCTGCTGCTCCCACGTTTGCCCCGCCAAGCTGAACGTAATGGAAGAAATGCGCCGAATGAAGCAGACCTTCCGCCGCAGGGAGGAGGAAGATTTGGTTCTCCGCCGCAAAATTGATATTGGTATGGGCCCCCTGGAGGATGATGAGCCTCAGGAAACATCAGAGCCGTCTCTGGCGGCAGTGCAGCTGAAAAAGCTGGCCCAGTCCATAGAACAAAGCCTTTCCGGCCATGGGGAGCATTCTTCTGCCGCAGGGCAGGCTGCCTCGGAACAAGCAGATTTTGCACCGGAACAAGCCCAAAACCGCCGCAAAAAGAAGAAAAACAGGAAGAAATCAGGGCAAAATCAACCTGAAAACGCCGCTTTTTCCGGGACGTCAGCGCAGCCCGCAGTTCCGGGTTCTGCGTCCAGTGCCCAGCCGGAGCAGCAGCCTGCTTCCTCTTCCGGGACGTCGCGCCTGCCTGAATCTGTAGACTTTGTGGAAAAATCCTCTGCTGTTTCAGCGCCTGAGGAGACAGGGCAAGCTGCATTGCCAGAGGCCCAGCCGGAAAGTGTTGCTGCGCCGAATTCGGAGCAGCTTACCAAAAATGCAGCGCCTGTTTCTGAGAATGAGCCGCTTTCTGAAGCAGGGGCAAGGGTAGAGGATTCTACAGAAGCAAGGCCCCAAAAATCGCGGAAAAACAGGAAGAAAGGGGCTTCCGGGGAAAAAACCGGCGCCCTTGAGAAAGGAAAAACAGGGGAATCCACTGAGAAAACAAAGGAGCTTGCGGAAGAGGGAGAAAAGACCTCCTCCACACAGGATGAAACGCCAGGAAAGGCCGATATTTCCCCGGAAAACCAATCCGAAAGCTGCGCTGCTGAACCGGAAATCGAAAAAACAGGTGAACCTGTCGGGGAGCCTGAGAAAACCGCTCCCTTAGCATCGGATGAGATGGAAACGGAGTTCACCCCCAACAATGCGGCAAGCTCCGTTGAGCCGGAAAACCCAGCACTGCCCAACCAGCCCGGTGAGGAGATTGAATCCTCGGAGAAAGCGGAGCCCTCCGCGGAGGAAAGCTCCAAAAGCACCCCTGAGGCCGAAATCGCTGTTTCGTCCCAAAAGGCAGGCAGCGCTGCCGAAGGGGAAGAGCAAGCTGTTTCTTCTGCACAGAGCGAGGAGGAGCTTCCCGCAAGGGAAAACCCCGAAAACGTTTCCGAGACTGAGCTTCCAGTTTTGTCCCAGGAAGCGGGGACAGGGGAGACAGAAAAAATTGTAGACAGCCTGAAGGCCTTGGAGCAGGAAACCGGAAAATCCGCTGTGCATGTAACGGTAAAGCCTCACAGCGGCTCCGGCGGGAATAAAAAGCGCTCCGGACGAAACAAAGGGGGTAAAAAGCAATGAAACAAGCCATAAAAACTGCCCCCAGCCTGCGGGCGAGAGAAACTGCCCGTACCATGATGGGCGACATGCTGATTGCCGCTGTTCCTCTGTATGTGATGGCTACTTACTTTTATGGGGTTCGCCCGCTGATGCTGGGCATCGCTTCCGCTGCTGTTTGCTGGTGTGCTGAGCTGCTGGCCACCCTGATTTCCGGCAAGCGGCCTAATTTCGCAGACCTTTCTTCCCTGGTAACAGGGCTTTTGCTGGCGCTTTTGTTTCCGGCGTCAGCCTCCTATCGGGTGGTGATCACTGCCGCTTTGTTTGCTATGCTGGTGGCAAAGCATCCCTTTGGCGGGACAGGACAGAATCCTTTTAATCCCGCGGCTGCAGGGTTTGCCTTTGCGGCGGTTTGCTGGCCCTCGGAGGTGTTCTCTTATCCGATCCCCCTGGACCGGCTGGAAAACTCCGGGGAGATAGCCGCCCGTTTGGCGCCTGGCGTAGCGGAACTGCTTCGTCAGGGCGCGGTGCCTGCTTTGGACTCTATGGAGTTGCTGCTGGGCAACTTCTCCGGACCTATGGGTGCTACTCATATCTTAGTCATGGAAACCTGTCTGTTATTCCTGTTGATCCGTAAAACGGTAAACTGGCGGGTGCCTTTGGGATTTTTGGCGATCAGCGGGCTGCTGGCTTGGCTGTTTCCTCGGATTCCTGCAGATCCTATGGACTCTCTGATTTTTGAGCTTTGCTCCGGTGCGATGGTCTTTGCGGCCGTTTACATGCTGCCGGATCCGGTAACCTCCCCCAAAACCAATTTGGGGCGGCTGGTTTACGGCTGCTTGGGAGGTGTGGCGGCCTTTTTGTTCCGCCGGTACGGGGGCTTTGCTCAGGGGGAGATCTTTGCCGTGCTGCTTATGAACGCCCTTGCTTATACCATTGACCGTTTTTCTTACCAATCTGCTGAGTATATAAGGAGGGTGCGCCTTGAGCTTGCTAAATTCAACAAAGGCTAAACGCTTTTTCCGCCGGTTTGACGGCGTTTTTCAGCAAAACCCGGTGTTTGTGCTGGGCCTGGGCATTCCCTTTGCGGTTTGCGCCACTACTTCGCTGCGCCATGCGGCGATTGTGTCAATCGCTATGGTGTGTACCGGGGTACCGGTCAGCCTGCTGGCGTCGCTGCTGGGCAGGCATATCCCCAAGTGGCTGCGTACTACAGTGTATGCTTTGGTCAGTGCGCTGTTGCTTATTCCTGTTAGGACGTATCTGCAAAACTATTTTCAGCCCGCCACGCTGGAGGCTTTGGGCATCTATTTTTCGCTTATGTCGGTAAATACGGTAATTTTTTACCTGGGGCAATCCAACAGAGTGGTTCAGGAAAAGCCCTGGTGGGCTGTTGTAATCGGGTTGTGCGCTTCGCTGGGGTTTTCTCTGGCGCTGTTTCTGATCGCCTTTTTCCGGGAGCTGTTTGGCACCGGGTCGATCTGGGGATACCCTGTTGAACTGGTGCCTGTAAAGCTTTCCGGCTTGCTTATGCCCTTTGCAGGCTTTTTTGTGCTGGGGTTTCTGGGGGCGTTCTGGCAGTTTGCGGCTCGGGCAGGCAATCTGCTGGCAGAGCACCGGCGCAGCCGTAAAGCAAAGCAGAAGGCGTCACCCAAAGAGCCTCGTCCGGCGGCAGAAAGGGAGGAATAGGCTATGGATATGCAGTTTTTTTCTGAATTTATGGTGATGGCGATCTCTGCCCTTACCATAGAAAACGCGGTGTTTACCCGCGCTTTGGGCATTAACCGAACGCTGCTTTCCGCCCAGCGGCAAAAAAACCTTTTGATTTACGGCGGTATTCTCACCCTGATCACCACGCTGGCTTCCGGCATCTGCTGGTGGGTTACTGAGCTTCTGGCAGGGTGGGAGGTACCCGGCATGTTCCGGTCGGTAAGCTTTTTGGTGTGTATTTCGGTGCTGTATTTGTTGTTCCGGGGGTTCTGCAAGCTGTTTTTGCCCCGGCAGGCAATGCAGTATTTTTCGGGAGTATTTGCGCTGGCAGTATTTAAT
>CATJLA010000051.1 GCA_949741215.1 uncultured Oscillospiraceae bacterium | reverse complement strand
GTGGAAGATAACCTTACTGGAGAAATCAGTCAGGAGAAGCTTGCTCAAATCGCAGGTTGTTCGTCGTATAATTATTATCGGATGTTTTCCTTTATTACAGATATGTCTCTGACAGAATATATCCGCAAAAGAAAACTGACGTTGGCGGCCATGGACTTGCAAAACAGCGATATCAAAGTGATTGATTTAGCCCTAAAGTACGGTTATGATTCTCCGGTTTCCTTTTCTCGTGCGTTTCAGGCTTTTCACAAGGTTACGCCGACGGAAGCGCGCGCCGATGGCGTAACGCTGAAAGCATATCCAAGAATTTCTTTTCAAATTTCAGTCAAAGGAGAAAAAGAAATGGAATATCGGATTGAGAAAAAAGAGGCGTTTCAGGTTTTTGGCTATGAGGGCATTTTTAAGGTAGACGGAAGCGGCGCATATCCCAACACGCCACACGAATTATGGAATCAAAATTACACCAATGGAGCGTATGAAAAACTCGTGTTAGACGCTGGAGATTTGCCGTCCTTTGTGAATCAAAGCTTGTGTAAGGTACACGGAATTTGTGATTACAAGCCAACCGAGCCCGGCACCTTCGCGTATATGCAGTGTGCTTTCAAAGGTGAAAACAGCAAGACAGAAGGATATACTGTAGTGGACGTTCCGGCACACACATGGGTTATATTTTCGTCGGAAAAATTCAAGTGGAATCAGGTTGTTGAGGTGTTTAATACTATCAATAAGCGCTTTTATTCGGAATGGCTGCTTACCTCCGAATATGAACCGGTAAATGGCTTGGATATGGAGGTTTATAGCGGAGATGCCGATACAGGCTATCTCGAGCTATGGTTTGCGATCAAGAAAAAAGCATAATGCCTTTAACGCCGTTCGCCTGTGTCAAATATAGCAGCCCATAGGTGCGGAAAACCGCCCTCCTCCACTCCCGTCCTAAAAACAAAAACCACCGTCCTCCCCTGCTTTTGGGCTGGCCGGTGGTTTTATTTTAGGGGGACGTCGCGGAAACGGACAGCTTTCAGCTTTGCGGGAAGCCCAGATTGACTCCCCAGTTGATCTATGCTATAATTACCCAAAAACAGAACAAGGGAGGTACAGGTTCATGTCAAGCAATGCAGAAAAAGTAAGAGAAAAATACCAAGATGGCCTGGAGGACAAAAGAGCTGTCCAGTCCCGCTATGGGGAGCTGGAGTTTATTTACACCAAAAAGCATCTGGACGAGTATATTCGCCCAGAAACGGCTGTGATTGAGCTGGGCTGCGGCGCCGGGTATTATGCCGCCCAGTTTGCCGGCCGCTGCAAAAGCTACCTGGGTGTGGACCTTGTTCCGGAAAATGTAGCGCTGCTGCAGGAGAAAATCCAAAGCGGACATCTTGAAAATGTGGAGGCACGTGTTGGGGACGCCACTGATTTAACCGGTATCCCCGACCAAAGCTTTGATTTGGTTTTGTGCCTGGGCCCCCTGTACCACCTGCCTTCAGAGGAACGGGAACTGGTTTTTGCCGAGTGCAAACGCATCTGCAGGCCAGGCGGTACAGCGGCTTTTGCCTATATCAACAAGGTTGGGGTGTATGCGGGAGCCTGCGTGCAGTGGGATATTTACCCCACCCTGCTTGCCAATCAGCGGGTTCTGCAGGAGAGCCGGGATGACCTGCGCCCCGAGCTGTTCTACTTCGCTATGCCGGAGGAAATGGAACAGACTGCGAAAAAATACGGCTTTTCTAAGCTGAAAAACCTTGGCACTGACTTTTTTATGATGCAGCAGATTGTGGAAAACGCCAGTGAGGAAAAATACGAGCTGATGAAACCGCTGCTGGACGCCATGGCCAGCTATGAATCCTGCACGGGAATGAGCAACCACGCCCTGCTGATCTGCCGGAAAGAGGGATAAGCCCGCCCCGGCGCCCTTGGAAAAACAAACAAGCACCCACGTCCAAAAAGCAAGCCCTGCGGCGGCAGTTTTGTGGACGTAGGTGCATTTTTTTGCTTTGCGCAGCGAGTGTTATACCCTCTCCGGCTGAGAGAACAGCAGCCTGCCCTCCTTTAAGCAGCAAAGAACCTTGGTTTTTGCGGGGATCTCCCCTGCCAAAATTCCCTCGGTGATGGGGTCCTCCAGTTCTTTTGCCAGAGTGCGCCGCAGGGGGCGGGCGCCATAAACCGGGTCAAACCCCTTTTGGGCCAACAGATCAATCAGCTCCGGATGGAACTCCACCTCATAGGAGAGGGCCTTCAGCCGCTGTTCCAGCTGGGCCACCATATTCCGGCAGATATGCAGCACCTCCGGCTGAGAAAGCTTGTGGAACAGGATGGTCTCGTCAATCCGGTTTAACAGCTCCGGGCGGAATACCCGCTTTAATTCCTGGGAAATTTTATCCTTTACCCAACGTTCCTGCCCCTTTTCTCCTCCGGAAAAGCCTAACTGGTGGCTTTCTGTCAGGTAGGAGGCTCCAATATTGGAGGTCATAATGACAATAGCGTTGCGGAAGCTTACCTGCCTGCCTTGGGCATCGGTTAAAGCGCCCTCCTCCAGAATTTGCAGCAGCAGATGGAGGACATCGGGATCGGCCTTTTCCACCTCGTCCAGCAAAAGGATGCTGTAGGGCTTACGACGAATCTGCTCAGTAAGCTGGCCCTCCTCCCCGTAGCCTACATAGCCGGGAGGCGAACCCAACAGACGGGAAACGGTGTGCTTTTCCATATATTCCGACATATCCAGGCGGATCATAGTTTTTTCGTCTCCAAAAAGGGCCTCTGCCAGCGCCTTGCAGACCTCGGTTTTGCCTACCCCCGTAGGCCCCAGAAACAAAAAGGAGGTTGGCCGGTGAGGGTCCTGCAAGCCGATACGGCTTCTTCGTACCGCCCGGCAGATGTCGTTTACTGCGTCCGTTTGGCCAACAATTCGTTTGGCAAGCTGCTGCTCCAACCCCAAAAGCTGCTGGTTCTGCGCTTTTGTCAGCCGGGTTAAAGCAATGCCGGTAAGCTCTGAAACCAACTGGGCAATATGCTCCTCCCCCAGCACCGGTGTGGTTTTTTCCGGGGAGAGCATCTTCAGCTTTTCCTGCACTTCCTTTTCCATACGGCGCAGCTCCAGGGCAAACTCCATGTTTTGCTGAAGAACCGCCTGCTCCTTTTCTTTGGCCAACTGCATTTCCTGGCGCTCCAGGCTCCGCTTGCGCTGCTCAAAGGGTGTGGGGGCAAAACGCAGGCGGGTTGCAGCCTCGTCTATTAAATCAATGGCTTTATCCGGCAGGTACTTTTCCGGCAAATAGCGGACAGACAGCCGCACTGCAGCCCTTATGGCCTCCTCTGAAATCTCCAGCTGATGGTACGCCTCATATCTGCCCTTTAGGCCCTTTAAAATTTCTGCGGCGGTCTGCTCATCCGGCTCCTCTACTACCACCTTCTGGAAGCGACGTTCCAAAGCGCCGTCCTTCTCGATGCTTTTCCGATACTCTTGGAAGGTGGTGGCCCCGATCAGCTGCAAAGCCCCTCTTGCCAGCTGGGGTTTTAGAATATTAGCAGCGTCCACTGCGCCTTCCGCCGCCCCTACACCTACAATAGAGTGGATTTCATCCACAAACAGAATCACGTTGCCGGCGGAAACTACCTCCTCCAGCACAGACTTTACCCGCTCTTCAAACTCGCCCCGGTATTTGGTGCCTGCTACCATGCAGGTGAGATCCAGCGAAACCAGCCGCTTTTCTCTCAAATGCTCCGGAACCTCTCCTTTGTCAATCCTTTGGGCAAGGCCCTCCACAATAGCGGTTTTGCCAACCCCTGCCTCCCCAACAAAACAAGGATTATTTTTTGTGCGGCGGGAAAGAATCTGTATCACCCGGGTAAGCTCCTTTTCCCTGCCGATCACCGGGTCCAGCCTGCCGGCCCGGGCTTCCTCAGTCAAGTCCTTGCCGAACTTATCCAGCAGGGGGGTTTTGGCTCCGGCCCGGGGGCTTTTGGCCGCAGGACGTCGCTTAGCCCCCAGTATTTCGTCAGCATTGCCGCCCATATCGGTAAGCAGGCGGCGGTAAAAAAGCTCCGGCTGTACCCCCTGCTCGGTTAAAAAGCGAACAGCATAGCATTCTTTTTCCCGCAGCAGGGCCAAAAGCAGATGCTCGGTGCCGGTGCTGGTATGGCCTAAACGCCGGGCCTCCTCCACAGTATTCTCCAAAATCCGATGAAAGCGAAAGGTAAAATCCTCCGTGCTTAAAAAGGTAGGAATCCCCCGTCCAATGGTTTTGATCAACAGCTCCTTGGTATCCTCAAATCCAACCCCCTGCTGGCGCAGAGCCACTGCTGCCACGCCTCCGCCGTCCTTCAGCAGCCCTAACAGCAGGTGCTCGCTTCCCACATAGGTATGTCCTAAGGAACAGGCGATTTCCACAGCCGAATTTACCGCATTATTTGCCTTTTGGGTAAACCCACTGAACTTATACATACGCGCCACCTCCTCTATCTTACAATATCTATTCCTTTTGGCCTGTAATCATGTTGTTTCACGTGAAACATTTTTGCGCTATTCTCCTTAAAAATCTTTGGGACGTAAGCGCCGGCTTGCTGTCTTCTGCCCCCAGGGAGCTTTCCCGGAAGCCGGAGAATGGAAAGATGCGGGACGTCCCCTTTTGATGAGCTGTAAAACAAAACCCAGCTTTCAAATTATTGCCTTTTCTTTTTTGGAATATACGCACACATCTCGCAGGGAGGTCATAGGATAAGGTACATCACAATAAAGGAGGCTTTTCTCTATGTGCAACAATCAAATTTTTGGTAGCAGCTGTTCCTGGATCGTTATCCTGATTCTTCTTCTGGTGTTCTGTGGCAACGGCAATAGCTGTGGCTGTGGCTGCGGCTGCAACAACTGTGGCGGTTACAACAACCTGTGCGGCAATAACTGCGGCTGCTGCGACTAATTTCCGGCACACCGGTTTTGGCGGGAGAACCCGTCCAGCACCGGCCAGGGACATAACAAAAGCGAACGCCTGCTCCGGCCTAAAACCGAAGCGGGCGTTCGCCCTTTTATTTTGCTTTTGCCACAATTAAAACGCAAATTGCTCCAGGTAGCGCCGGCATCTTTCGTAAAAAGCCTGATATTTCCGGTTGCCAAAAGCTTCCAGCTCCTGGTTTTTCCCCTCACCGCACAGCTTGGCAAAAGCCTCCCCAAAGTTCCGTTCCAACGTACGGTCCTCCAGGATGTAAAAGGTGAAAGAAACCGAGTCCTGAATTAAGTCACAAATGGCAGGATTTTGCCGCTTCACCTCGTCATAAAAGTCAGAGAGGGAAAGCTGAGCAATCATGGAATTGGGCAGCAGCTGAATGATTTTGTTCACCCCATACGAATAAAGCACCAGCAGCTGATGATGCTGCTCACAGGTACAGCCATCCGTCCGGTTCACTTCAGCAAGCAGCAATTCGGCAAGCTGCTTGCCAAACAGACGAGCTTTATCCAGATCGCCATTCTCCCGGTGCATCTCAAACTCCCGGGCAGAACGCTCACCGGCATCCTTCCACTCCTTTTGAGGAAGAGAAGCAATTTTGATGTCTTCATCCTCACCCAAAAGCACGGCACGCAAAATGCCAGACGCACCTGCCCCATGGGCTTTTGCGGCAAAAGCAGCTTTTCTCTCCTGCTGCCAGTACAGAGCAAGCAGCCCCAGCAGCAAAAAAAGCTCTGTAAACGCAAGCCCCTCCCGCAAAATTATCAGCTGAGCCATCGCTATCACTTCCTCTCCTTCTTTATAAATCCCAAAAATATTTTCAGGACGTTACAGCTCTTCCAGCGCCTGCTCCAGCGCCATAGCCAGCTGGGCCGGGCAGGAAGTGCCCTTGGTACCGCAGCAAATACCTTTTAGCCGCCCAATTACGTCCTCTGCCTTTGCGCCCTCTACCAAAGCGCAGATGCCTTTGGTATTG
>CATJLA010000050.1 GCA_949741215.1 uncultured Oscillospiraceae bacterium | reverse complement strand
CCGGCGGGGAGGCGCAAAAGGCGGCCATTGCCCGGGCTCTGTATAAAAACGCGCCGTTCGTCATTTTAGACGAGCCTACGGCGGCGCTGGACCCGGTGGCCGAAGCGGAAATTTATGAGAATTTTGACTCGCTGGTGGGGGATAAAACGGCAATTTATATCTCCCATAGGATGAGCAGCTATAAGTTCTGCGATAAGATTTTGGTGCTGGAAAAAGGCGTGATTATAGAAAGCGGTACCCATGATCAGCTGATGGAAAAGCAGGGGAAATACTGCGAATTGTATAAGGCTCAGGCTCAGCATTACAGCTGAAGGGATCGGCTGCGTCTTACTGATAAAAAGTTGAGGGAGCGTAGAATCACAAGGATTCTGCGCTCCCTTTTTGCGCTTTTCAGGACGTTGTCTGCAGACTTTACATGATATTGAACTGTTTCTTCGGATGGAGGCGAAGTTTTTTCTAAAGGCATGGGAACAGAAAAGCTGTGGTCACGTCCTTAAAATGGGGGGTTAGCACTGGGGCAGTTCATATTAAAGAGATTTTGACAAAATCAAGAATTTGCGGTACAGTCTTGACAATACGGCCTGAAAATGATATTCTCCAAGTAACAGAAAACGTTTTCTATCACCTCAACACAACCTTTGGAATGGAGAATATTATGCTGAAAATCGGAACCACCTACTTGTATACTATTATGAAATACGGCTATCCCCCCAAGCCGGAGGATGACTTCCGTGCTTTTGAGGAAATTGCCGGCATGGGCTTCCGCTTTCTGGAAATGGAGGGCTTGGGGCCGGAACACGCCGAGAATGTTTGGCAGAATAAGGAGCGCTATAAAAAGGCACTGGCAGATGCCGGCATTCATGTACACAACTTCTGCATTGTGAACCCGGACCTGGTTTCTTTGGACAAGGCAAAGCGCCAAAAGGCTTACGACAGCTTTAAGCGGTTCTCTGAAATCGGGGCGGAGCTGGAGGCGGAAACCTTCCATTTGGCAAGCTATACCCCGCCGGTTATTTTTGAGGGAAGAGCGCCTTATCAGCTGGACGGTGGTGAGTATGAGTTTGCCGACCAGGTTTCTCTGCATATCCCAGACGGCTTTAATTGGCAGCAGGTATGGGAGACTTTGGTGGAATCCAGCGTTTTTTGTGCCGACGTGGCTGCTCAGTATGGCAAAACCATCTTAATGGAGCCCCGAGTAGGGGAGATCATCTGCTCGGTAGATTCTATGATCCGTTTGCTGGACGATGCCGGACGCCCCAACCTAAAAGCTAACTTTGACACAGGGCATTTTGCAGCTCAACGGGAGAATATCAATCTGGCGCTGATGAAGCTGGAAGGCCGTTTTGCCAACATCCATATTGCGGATAACGACGGCGCCACCGTGGACCACCTGCCAGTGGGCGATGGTGTGATCGACTGGGCGGAGTTCTTCCGGCTGCTGAAGAAGATGGATTACAACGGCTATATCGGGCTGGACCTAGGCAAAACAGATTTGGAGCGCAACCTGGTGCGGTCTAAAGAATTTATTTACCGGGTGGCTGAGGCTGCCGGCTGCGAAGTCGTCGGTTAAGCGGTATGCCTGTTACGATCAAGGACATTGCCCAGAAAGCAGGGGTTTCTTATGTCACTGTTTCCCGGGTAATAAATGGAATCGACTACCCTGTACGGGCAGAAACCCGGGAAAAGGTGCTTGCCGCCGCACAAGAGCTGGGCTATACTCCCAACCTGCTGGCCCGTTATCTGCAAAAGCAGCGCAGCGACGATATCGGCATCTTGGTGCCGAACCTCTCCAACCCGTTGCTGATGGACGCCCTTCGGCGGATTGAGCTTTTCCTTACCGATCGGCGATACAATGTGCTGTTTTCCACCTCCGGGCGGGACAGGGAAAAAGAGGAGAGCATCCTGCGCAACTTTCTCTCCAAGCAGGTATGCGGCGTGATTCTAATGGACATCGAGGGCCACGAGCAGCAGCTTTCCAAAATGGCGGAGCAAGGTATTGTGATTGCTGCAGTAGACGGAGGCGGGGAATACAGCTTCCCCATTCTCCGGATGTCCTGCGACTTAGAGGCCTGCGGCAGGGCGGCGGCAGAGCATCTGCTGGCTATGGGACGGAACAGGGTCGCTTATATTTCCGGGCCTTTAACAAAAACCAGCCGGCGATTGGTGCTGAAAGGGGCGGGGGACTGCCTTGCAGAGCATGGGTTTCCCCTAAACCCAGCGCTGGTTTGCTCCCCCAAGCGAGAGCAGGATTTGCCGGAGGGCAACTATGAGTATCAAAACGGCATACAGCTGACCGAGTGGCTTTTACAGCACAATACCCCCTTTGACGCAGTGCTGGCCGGTAACGATATGACTGCATTGGGTGCACTGGAGGCTTTGCGCCGGGCAGGAAAACGGGTGCCCCAGGATGTAGCTGTTATGGGATGTGACAATACCATGATCTCTGCTATGACTTCGCCTTCTCTTTCCACGGTAGAAACTTATTTCAGCGATATGGCCGTGCTGTGTGCGCAGCTGCTGACCGACCGTTTGGAAAAGCCTGCGGGTGGGGCAGAAGAAAACAAAGCGGCAGTCTTGTCCCCAAAAGAGGGGAAGAACAGTGGGGAAAACCACCTTGTAATACCCAAGCCTCAGGTAATTGCACGAGCTTCTACCAGGGTATGACGAACTTAAATCAGTATCTCAGGCCGCTTGTAAGGCGGCTGCAGGTAAAAATGAATGATCCTCAATTCAGAAAAGGAGAAGAATCATGAAACTGAAAATTACCATCATAGGCGGCGGCTCCTATTCCTGGACCGACGGCCTGTACACCACCTTCCTGGACAATGATTTTTATGACAAGGAGACCGAGCTTTGCCTGTATGACATCGACGAGGAAGCGCTGAACAACGTTTTTGCCTTCATCTCCATGTATAATGACAAATACCCGGAGAAGGCTATTACCTTGACCAAAACCTTGGATGAGGATAAGGCTTTGGAAGGCGCTGACTATGTGCTGATTGCTATCTCCCACGGAGGTTTGGACGCTGAAATGGAGGATCATGCCATCGCCCGCCGCAACGGCTTCTATAATGTAAAGGGCAGCGAATCCGGTATTGCAGGCGCCAGCCGGACAGTCCGGCATGTACCGGAGTTCATCCGTATTGCCCGCAAGATGCACACCCTGTGCCCCAAAGCCCGGCTGATGAACGTTACTAATCCGCTGACCTCCCTGACCCGCTGCGTCCAGAAATATGAGGGGCTGGAGGCAATTGGCTTCTGCCATGGGATTCTCAATCACTTGGAAATTCTGCTGCCTTACTTTGGTGCAAAAAGCTTTGACGACGTTTCTTTCTCTGTTTCTGGCGTGGACCACTGTTCCTTCCTGACAGACGTAAAGGTGCATGGTCAGGATGCCCTGAAAATTATGCGGGAAAAGGGCATGATCGAAAAGGCCTGGGCCGGCAAAACCGATATCACTTATGATGATTACTTTGCTGGGCGGGAAAACCAAAGAATCCGGTTTATCCTGTGGGATATGCTGGGAGTTATGCCAGGCCTCAGCGACGAGCACTGTGCTGAATTCTACTATCAGACCACCGGGACCCAGGAGAACCGGGACCGCTTTGGGATGCATTACGACCGTATGAAGGACCGCCCAGAATCTAAGGTGCGTATGATGAACAACATTGTGCCTTGGGTGCAGAAAGGCGAGGTTCCTCCGCTGCGGGTAGGCACTGAGTATGTGCATTCCGCTATTGAGGCGCTGGAAGGCGGCCGTCAGCTGTATACCGTGATGAACTATCGGAATTTCGGTCAGGTACGGGAGCTGCCCAATGACATTGTGGTAGAAACCATGTGCCATATTGACGCTACTGGTGTACATCCCGCTATTGCTAACCCGCTGCCCAAGTCCGCTCTGGCTGTAACCTATGCCACCGCCATGCGGGAGGAAATGTTCATGGAAGCTGCCATGGAGTGGGACGAGGCCAAGCTTACTGCCGCCCTCTGCAACGACCCGTTGGTGCAGGACTTTACCCGGGTACGTAAGGTTGCCCATGAGGTGCTGGAGTACAACGCTCAGTTCCTGCCCAAGGGATGGATCTAATTTTCGGCTTTTTTCAAAGACGCAACAGCGCTTACAGTCTTATATGCATGCAGGGGGAGAACGCTTTCTTTGGAGGGCGTTCTCCTTTTTTGCGCAAAAAAGCCACCTGTGCAAATAGGTGGCTTAACTTATACCGATTCCTTCAACAGAAAGGCAGCAATTTTTTCCTTCTCATCCTCGGTCAGCTGGTGCATATGCCCTCGGCCCCTTAACAGGCAGGTTTCGCTTTGTTTCCAAACCTTTTGTACCCGAGAAAGAACCTTTTCACCAGGGAACAGGCAGTCCTTTTCTGCCGCCAACACCAAAACCGGATTGCGGTATCGACCAAGACGCCATTCCGGTTCATTTTGCGGCATCAGCGCCTTTATTTTTGCATGGTCAATACTGCACCTTGCCGTTTCCAAGACATCCTGGGTAATATTGCTCTCCTGCAGCGCCATAGGCAGCAGGCAACGGGTAAACCACCGTTCCTGATGGGTTAGTTGATACATTATCATGGGAAAAATCATCCCGGTGCTTTTCCAGGCAGGGGCATTGTCTAAAGCGGCAGGCACCAGCAAGGTAGCGCACGAAACGACGTCTGGAGAAACACACATGGCTTTTACTAAAATTCCGCCCCCAAAAGAGCCGCCAAAACAGGCCATTTTTGCATATCCTAACCCATTTATCACCTGACCCGCCATTCTCCATATGCCCTGCCAAAAGGGGAGAGAGCGTTTTCTGCGCTTTTTCCTGGATGCCCAACGGTATCTACCGCATAAATATGAAAATTTTTAAATAAAAAGCGGCAATCTTTCAGGTTGTAAGCCGTAGTAGCATTGCCTCCATGAAAAACCAACAAAGGCTTGCCTGAAAAATTCCCGCATTCAATCAAATGGGTTTTACCGAAAGCTGTTTTCACATACAAATCCTGGTAAGGAATCTGCAGCTCCGCAAGCTGCCTGTCATATAACGCCAGAACCACTGCTTTTGCTTTCCTGTTCCGATAAATAGACTTCACTGCGACCACCATTTTCTGTAAAGTTCATTCCCTTTACGGCAATTCCAACAGATACCGCTCATAGCAGTTAATGATAGTGGTATTGCCCCGCTGCCGTTCCCGCACCAGCTTTTTGGAGGAATATTCCGCATGAATATGCCCATGCACCAAATACTTCGGCTGATATTTATCAATCAGATCCGCCAGACATTCAAACCCCCGGTGGGCCCGATCGTCGCAATCTCCATAGCCCCGTACAGGGGAGTGCGTTAACACAATGTCCACACCCCCTGCCCGCCAAAGCTGATACCGCAGCTTCCGAATTCGCTTTTCCATTTGCTTTTCCGTATACTGATGGGCAGAGCCGCTGTACCACATGCTGCCGCCTAGGCCTAAAATTCGCAGGCCTTTTATGGTAACCAGCTTGTCCTCAATACACTCGCACCCCTCAGGGGGGCGAGTGGCATAGCATTTATCATGGTTCCCGTGGATGTACAGCAAGGGGGCAGTGCTCATGGTAACAAGAAAGGAAAGGTAAAAGGGATTTAAATCGCCGCTGGAAAGGATTAAGTCCACATCGCTGAGCTTTCCCGGCTCGTAGTAATCCCATAGGAATTTGCTCTCCAAGTCAGAAACCAGCAGCAGTTTCACAGGATTGTATCCTCCTTCTCCGGAATAAGCTGATCCCGGTAAATTCCCTGCAGCCGCACCATAGACTGTGCCATAGGCAGCAGCTCCTCATAGGCGGGGATTTTCCCGTTTACATT
>CATJLA010000049.1 GCA_949741215.1 uncultured Oscillospiraceae bacterium | reverse complement strand
CGCTACCGAAAAAGCTGGAAAAGAAGCGGAGAAAGCTGGGAAAAAGGCAGAGGAAGCCGGTAACACCGGGCAAACGGCAATCGACCAGCTAAAAGACGCACTGGTAGCGGCGGGGATCACAAAACTTGTCATGGAAATTGTGGGTGCGTTTATGGCGGCTTCCGAAGCGGCGTCCCAGTTTGAAACAGCCCTCATGAAGATTTCCACGATTGCGGATACTTCCAAGACCTCCCTGTCGCAAATATCCTCGGAGATCATGGCCCTTTCCCGCCAAACTGGACAGGATGTTTATGGGTTGTCCGATGCGGTATATTCTGCGATTTCCGCAAGTGTCAATACTTCTGATGCGGTTCCGTTTACGGCAACAGCTACGAAGTTAGCGACCGGGGGCTTTACCAGATCGGCAACGGCTGTGGATGTTCTCACGACTGCTTTAAATGCGTATAAACTCGAAGCCAGCGAAGCGGAAAATATCTCGAATATGCTGATTACGACACAGAATTTAGGAAAAACAACGGTGGACGAATTAGCAGCATCGGTCGGTAAGGTGATCCCGCTTGCGTCGGCATACAGTGTGGAAATGGACAATCTGTCTGCCGCCTATGCGGAGCTGACAAAAGGCGGTATCGCCACAGCCGAGGCGGGTACCTACCTGAAATCTATGCTCAGCGAGCTTGGAGACAGTGGTAGTGCCGTTGCAGAAACCTTACTGGAACAAACCGGAAACTCGTTTGCCCAGCTTATGGAACAGGGATACTCCCTCGGTGATGTCATGAAGGTGCTGGGCGATAGCGTCAACGGCAACGCAGGCGCGTTTAATGAATTGTGGAGCAGTTCAGAGGCTGGCATTGGTGCGCTTTCCCTTTACAATGCCGGAGCCGAACAGTTTAACACAACACTTGACGCGATGCGAAATTCTGCTGGGGCAACCGCAAACGCCTACAACGCTATGACGAATACCACTGCCCATGCACAACAGGAGCTTTCTAACGCGGCGAATAATCTCAAAATTTCCATTGGGGAAAACCTGAATCCGCTGATGAAAAGCCTGTACCAATGGGGCGCGGATATCTTAAATGGTATGAGTGAGTTTGCAGAGCAGCACCCGATTGTGACCAAAGGGATTCTTGCCATTACCATCGGGATCACAACATTTGGCGCGGCTATGGTAGCAGTTACAGCGATTAAGAAATTGTTCTTTGTCCAGACTGTCGCGAATACGGCCGCAACAGCGGCGGAAGCTGCGGCGAGTACAGCGGCCGTTGCCCCGATTGTAGCTCTTGGCGCGGCGTTTAACGCGGCACTGGGGCCGATTGGCTGGCTGATTGTAGGGATCACCGCGTTTGGTGCGGCGATAGGTTCGTTTGCACTGATGGTTGGCAACTCAAATCAGGAAATCAAAGATATGACGGCAACGACCCGCGCACAGTATTACGAGCTGCAAGACCTCAATGCAGAGTACGAAGCAACGTGCGCCCAGCTGGGCGAAGCCTCCCCGGAAGTCGAACGCTTACGGTATCAGGTGGACGAATTAACAGCCTCATTTGAAGCGAACCGTAAAACCACAGCTCAGTTAAAGGCCGAGGTCGAGGCTTTGAAGGAACGCCACGACGAGCTTGTGAAAAGCTATGAGGATGGCATGAAGTCCATCAAAGACGAGGAGCTGGGAGCACTGGCCCTAGTGCGGCGATTGGAAGATTTGCAGGGTTCTATGGATGGCAGTGCGCTGGCTGGCGAAAAAATGAAAGCGGTTGTGGATGAACTGAATAAAACCAATCCAAGCTTGTCCCTGCAATACGACGAGGCTACCCGGTCGATTAACCGGAGCACAGATGCAATCCGCAATCTTATCAAGGAGCAGGCGCAGAGAGAACGGGAAAGCGAGGCGTTAAATTCCTGGAAGGAGTTTGAGGTTGAGAGGCAAAAAGCCGAGGAAACCTTAGCGGAACTGGAGAAAAACAAAACCCAGTATGAGAAGGACAAAGCGGCGTGGGATGAGCAGTATAAGGGTGTGGATCGAAAAGTACGTTTTTCGTATGAAAGCGATTATCAGGATACTCTCAAGGAAATCGAGGAAATCACGGCGGCGATTGCCGAAACCAGCGAGAAAATCAGGGAATGCGAATCCGTTTTAGGGCAAACAGAGGAAGAAATCAGGAAAGCTATGGAGAGCGTCCAAACCCCGGCTGAGGCTGCCAATCTTGCCTTTGACAGTACGCGCAGCCAAGTGGAAGAATTGATCCAATCCTATCAAGACTTGTACGCAGAAACGAAAGCCAGCTTTGAAGGGCAGTTTGGATTATTCGAGCAGGCGCAAATCAAAAGCGAGCTTACGGTGAGCCAGATGATTGCAAACCTCGAAAGCCAAGCCAAAGCATGGGAAGATTACAGCGCAAACCTCCAAAAGCTTTCCAGCATGGGATATGCTGATGATTTAATTGAAAAATTATCGGATGGCAGTACGGAGAGTATGGCGGATGTTGCCCAGATGGCGAAAGCTTCCAAAGCGCAGGTTGAGCAAATGAATCAGGACTGGGCCAAAGTCGGGGAGAAAATCGGCGAGGCCGCAAAAACCGTAGCGGATCAGAAAAGCAACATCGAAAATGAACTGACAGCTCTAACCGATACCATGAAAGAGCAGGTCGAACAGATGTCGCTGGAAGCAGAAGCGAAAGAATCCGCAAATAAGATGATTGATTCTTACGCGCAGGCAATTCTGGCTGGCCGGTCCAGTGCAGTTACGGCGGCGCAATCTGTGTCCAATGCGGTAGCGGGCGTGCTGTCCAGTCAAAATCCTGTGTTAAACTCGATTGGTTCCGTTCTGGGGAACATCACCAGTGCGGTAAATACGGTTGTCAAAGTGCCTGCCAATGCAAACGGTACCTTAAATGCCGCGCCTGCTTTTATTGCGGGTGAGCAAGGCCCGGAACTCGTTGCTAGACGCGCAGCAGCTTATGCGACTGGCACGACCAACAGCACCGATTTCTTTATTGCTGGTGAACACGGCCCGGAATTGATTATCGGGGAACAGGGCAGCACCGTATTTCCAACCGAGGAAACGGACCGCCTGATTGCTTCGCTCAATAACCGCGAACGCCGTTTCCCTGTTTTGCCAAATTTTGGGGATTCCAAAGACAGCGACACAAACTATTCCGCGAAACAGGAGAAGCACGTTTACATCCACTTAGACGGCATGGGAATGATTGAGCTTACCGGACACGGAATGAATGAGGATATTGTCCTTGATTTTCTTTCGGAAAATATCAAACCTGTTATTATGCAGGTAATTCAAAAAGAAGCTTATGAGGAGGGGGATGGCTCCTACGATTACTAGCAAATATGAGATGTGGCTGACCTATAATGCGGAGAAGGAGAAAATACAAATCCCTGTGCTGCCATCGTCCTTCCAGACAAAAAGCGCAGGCAAAAGTGACAGTGTGAATGTGGTGGGGCTTGGGGAAATCTTTGTGGTACAGAGCCGTCCGGCCCTCAAATTCAGTTTTTCCAGCTTTTTCCCGGCCAATCCATTTCCGGGCTTGCAGGTTACGGATATCACCTCTCCGCTGACTTTAATCGAAAAAATCAACACTTGGAAAGCCGACGGCAAACCAATCCATTTCATCGTGACCGCCTGCGGAGTGGACCTTTACACGATTATTGACGACTTCTCGTATTCAGAGGAGGGCGGCGATCTGGGTACCTATCAATACAGCATCACGCTCAAGGAATACCGCGCGATTACGGTTCGGCAGGTCACTATTGATATTCCGAAAGGGACTGCTTCTGTGAAAAAAGAGGAGCCAAGGGTAGACAATACGGTAAAGCCAAAAGCGTATACCGTTGTGAGGGGGGATTGCCTGTGGTTTATCGCAAAGAAATTTTATGGTAATGGGTCGCAATGGAAAAAGATTTACGATGCCAATAAAAAAGTAATTGGCGCGAATCCGAATTTGATTTATGCTGGACAGGTTTACACGATACCATAGGAGGGATGTATGATGGATGGGATTAGTCTGATTCTCCTAAAGGGAGATCAGGGGCACGATGTTAGCCAGTTGGTCGAGCAAATCCGGTGGAAGGGGCGCAAGGGTTCGTCGGCCCGAACGCTTACGGTACAGCTTGTAGACGACGACAGCAGCCAACACGCCCGCGCGGCGGTAGATGTCGAGCAGGGGCAGCACTGTATTTTCAGCCTCAACGGGACAGAGCTTTTCCGTGGGATGATTATGTCCCAGACACAGAACAATAAGAAAAAGCTGACGTTTACCGCCTATGACAATGGAATTTATCTTGCCAATAACCGCGATACCTTCACCTATGAAAATAAAACCGCGAGCGACGTATTTAAAAACTGCTGCAAGCGGTTCGGTATCCCAATGGGTGAAGTGGCGAATTGCACCTATAAAATCCCGGAGCTTACCAAAAGCAAAACCACCGCATTTGATGCGATTTTAGACGCGTTGAGCCTTGATTTTGACGCAACGGGAATCCGGCATTACATTTCCAGCGACAAGGGGAAAGTAAGCCTGCTCACACGCCGGGAAAATATCGTGCAATGGGTGATTGAGGCAGGGCAGAACCTTTCCAGCTATTCGTATACCCGGAGCATGGAGGAGATTAAAACCCGTGTAAAAATGGTATCCAAAGAAGGGACGGTTGTTGCCGAAAGGAGTATGGCCGGGCTGGAACAAAAAATCGGGATATTTCAGGAGGTAGAGCAGCCGGACGAGAGCTTGACGGATGCACAGGTCAATGACCTGATTGCAAGTATCCTTGAGGAAAAAAGCACACCAAAACGCACCTTGACCGTAGAGACTATGGGAATCCCGGAGGGGATTTCCGGGGTTGGGGTATATCTCATCATCCCGGCGTTAGGGCTGTCCCGCACGTACTATGTGGATGAAGATACCCACACGTTTAAGGGGAATTTACATACCATGTCGCTCAAGCTGAACGATGCTAGTGACCTGTCGAAAGAAGAAAAAGGCGGCGAGGCTGCCAGCAGCAATCAGCATAAGGTGGGCGATATTGTAAACTTTAAGGGCGGCAGCCATTATGTAAGCAGTACAGCCAGTAAACCGGCCAGCACAGGGTTAAAACCCGGCCCGGCAAAAATCGCGCATATTGCGCCAAAAGCGAAGCATCCTTACAGCCTCATTACCGAGGACTGGAAGAAAACCCATGTATGGGGCTGGGTGGATGAAGGGACATTTGATTAGGAGGGATGGAATATGCCAGAGGAAAGCGAAAAAACAAGCCTGAAAGCCATGATTCAGCAAATCACCGGAGAGGGCGCACAGGTTCTGCAAGGGGTTGTAAAATCGGTATCGCCTCTCAAAATTCAGATTGCGGGTGACGACAAGCTCATCATTGGGCCGAACATTACCTATCTGCCAAAGCATTTGACTGATTACAGCACCGAGATTACGGTGGGCTG
>CATJLA010000048.1 GCA_949741215.1 uncultured Oscillospiraceae bacterium | reverse complement strand
GTTAGGGCCAAAGCAGGACGTCCCCCTAAACAATATACCCGGCAATTTTTTGACCCGAAAGGAATGAAATCATGGAAAAACGGGATGAAATTGATGCTATTTTGAATCAACTTGATCAGACCGGCTCAGTCCCTGCAGAAAAAAGCGCCGGCACACCCCAGCGCCGCCTCAGTCGGACGCAAGCGCCTCCTCCAAAGAAAAAGCGGTGGAGGGCGCCATTTATTGTGCGTTTTTTGTATACTATTGCCGCTGTTGCCATTATAATTGGAATTTCCTTTGCATTGGCAGTGTTTCTGGTAGATTCTGGCTATGATTTGATGGGATTGAATCAGGAAGACGAGCAGATTATGCTGGAGGTGAAAGCGGGGGATACGCTGGACGATATTGTGGATCAGTTGGAGGCGGCTGGGGTAATCAAATCCCCCTTTGTGTTCAAGCTGTTTGCCAAGTTCCGTCATGCTGATGAGAATCCTTTGGTGGCTCGGGATCATACTCTGAACAAAAATATGTCCTACGATATGATTTTGGACGACCTGGTTTCCGATATATCGGAGGAAGCCAGCACGGTGGAGATTACCTTCCGGGAAGGATTGACTTTGGATGAAATTGCCGCAATGCTGGAGGAAAACGGTGTTTGTAAGGCGGTTGCCTTTAAGGAAGCGCTGGAAACCGAGGACTTTGCTATGGAGCTGGAGGATACAATCCCCGAAAGCAACCTGCGGTTTACCCGGTTTGAGGGGTATATTTTCCCGGATACCTACACCTTCTATGTGGGGGAGAAGCCTAAGTCAGTCGCGAACCGATTTTTAACAAACTTTGTGTCCAGGATTAACAGCGAACTGTTCAGTAAGATGGAGGAAATGGGCATGACGCTGGACGAGACCATTACGTTGGCCTCTATGATCCAGGCGGAGGTAGGCGGCGGGCCGGAAATGACCCATGTTTCTTCGGTTTTCCACAATCGTCTGAATAACCCGGAGGCCGGCTTGACGCAGCTGCAGTCCGACGTGACAGTTTTATATGTGAACGAGCATATTGCGCCTCATCTTTCCGCTGACAATCAGGCTATGTATGACGCATACAATACCTATGTATGTGAGGGAATTCCGGTGGGGCCTATCTGTAACCCGGGGCTGGATGCCATTAAGGCCGCCCTTTATCCGGATGCCACCTACGATTACTACTTTCTTACTGACAATGCCGGTACCTTCTATTATGCCCAGAACTTCGAGGGCCACAGCTACAATCTGGCGCTGGCAGAGCAGGTAAATAACCAGTTGGCAGAGCAGTCTTCCTCTCAGCCGGAAAGCAGTAATCCGTAAGGGAAAGGGTGAAAACAGAAATGAACGCACCGATTGATATTTCAGGGACGGTACTGCGCACCGAAAGGCTTGCGCTTCGTCCCTGGAAACAAAAGGATTTGGAAGATTTTTTTGCTTATGCCTCGGTAGACGGGGTGGGGCAGATGGCAGGATGGATACCACATGAAAGCATTGCGGTTTCGCAAAAAATATTGAACGGCTTTATAGAGAAAAAGAGAACGTTCGCCTTGGAATATCAGGAGAGAGCAGTTGGCTCGCTGGGAATTGAAGAATATGTGGAAGAAGAATGGCCGGAATATGATTCTCTGCGGGGGAGGGCGTTGGGCTTTGTGCTTGCCAAGCCTTATTGGGGGCAGGGGCTTATGCCGGAGGCTGTTCGGGAGGTGATCCGCTACCTGTTTGAGGAGGTTCGGCTGGATTTTCTCATCTGCAACCACTATGTGGAAAATACCCGCTCTGCAAGGGTGCAGCAGAAATGTGGTTTTCGTCCCGGTAAAGAGGGAATACACACCCGTGCCGATGGTGTACCGATGCACTCAAAGCTGAATATTCTGACGGCAGAGGACTATTTTGCGAAGAAAACAAAGCCTTAAATTTGCACAAAACCGGTTGCATTGGCGACCGGTTTTGACGTCATACCAACATTTTGTGAGGAGGAGAGCGTTTTTATGTTATGTCCGGAGGTTTTGGCCCCTGCCGGGGACTTTGAGAGGCTGGTTACGGCTGTACGCTATGGAGCGGATGCCGTTTATTTAGGAGGAAGGGCTTTTGGGATGCGGGCAGCCTCTGCGAATTTTGATGTTGCTCAGTTGAAACAGGCGGCAGATCTGCTGCACGCCCAGAATAAGAGGCTTTATTTAACCTGCAACACCCTGCCCCGCAACCATGAGCTGGAACAGCTGCCGGGATTCCTCCGCAGTGCCAGCGAAGCAGGGGTGGACGCACTGATTGTCACTGATATTGGCGTTTTGCAGATGGCAAAGCGGATTGTCCCGGAGATGGAGCTGCATATTTCCACTCAGGCAGGGGTGGTGAATTACCTGACAGCCAGGGAGCTTTACGAGATGGGCGCCAAGCGGGTGGTGCTTGCCAGGGAATTGAGTTTGGAAGAAATCCGGGAAATCCGGGAGAAAACCCCGCCGGAGCTGGAAATTGAGGCTTTTGTCCATGGGGCTATGTGTGTTTCCTTCTCCGGAAGATGCCTGCTTTCTCAGTACATGATTAACCGAGATGCCAACCGGGGGGAATGTGCCCAGCCCTGCCGCTGGAATTACTACTTAATGGAGGAAAAGCGCCCTGGCCAGTACTTTAAGCTGGAGGAGGACGATCAGGGCAGTTATATTCTTAATGCTAAGGATCTATGTATGATTGAGCATATTGACGACCTGGCACGGGCGGGTATTACCAGCCTGAAAATTGAGGGACGGGCCAAATCTGCTTATTACGTCGCAGTGATTACGAATGCTTATCGTCAGGCAGTGGACAGTTATCTGGCCCATCCTGAGGGATGGAAATTAGAGCCTTGGCTTGCCGACGAGGTACGTAAGGTAAGTCACCGGCAGTATTCCACCGGCTTTTACTATGGCCCACCGGATCCGGGCCAGTACTACGAAAACGGTGGCTATGTCCGCTCCTACGATGTGGTTGCGGTGGTAGAGCGCTGTGAAAATGGCTTTTGGCACTGCTCTCAGCGCAATTACTTCCAGGAGGGTGATGAGCTGGAAGTGCTGCTTCCTGGAAAAAAGCCGTTTTCCATTACCGTTTCCGGCATGTTGGACGTCGATGGCGCACCGCTTACCGTAGCCAACCACCCGATGATGAATCTCCGGCTGCCGAACTGCTGTTTGGTGCCTCAAGGTACCATTCTCCGGAAGGGCAAGGCGATGCCAGCGGAATAAAAGCTTGCAGGACGTCCCGGTAACAAAGCTACATAGATAACAGAGGGGGTTGGGTATGGGCAGGACATTTTTTTATAGGACGGCAGCGCTTGTACTGGTTTTGACGCTTCTGGCTGGCTGTTTGACCGGTTGTGGAAAAAAGATGGTGGAAAATGTGCCCGGCCAAACGAGCAAGCCAGGCAGCGGCTACACACCTCCGGTAAATGAGGAGGGGTATTTGGTGGTTACTATGCCACAAACCCTTCTGGGAGGCAAAACGGCAGAAGAACTGGAGCAGGAGGATAAGGCAGACCGAGCGGCGGCATCGGCGGAGGACCTGAAAACGGCCCTTTGGAGCGAGCTGCGGGCTAACGAGGACGGAAGCTTCAGCTATTATATGACGCAAGAACAATATGAGAAGCTACGGGCCTTTTATTATTGGGCGGGCTGCCTGCGGGACCCTTTTACTGTGGAAATTGCCGAGGATTATATTGCTGGAGCAGATTACTCCGATTTTGATGAGAATGGTATTCCTTGGGGGCTGGTTGTATCAGTGGATGGGGAAACCTATTATTCGCTGGAAATCTGGTACTCTGCAATGGTTTCGGCCGCACCTGCGGTTTGGCTGGGGCGGTATCAGGTGCTGTGCGGCGTGCCTGGGGAGGAATGGGCTGTTCATGTAACGGTAAAGAACGCAGAAAATGGAGAAGTCATTTTTGAAAACGACTTTCCTACCAGAGAGTAGTTTACAAAGCATGAAAGCCTGAAATTACGGCGACGTCCCGGAAACGGCAGGCTCCATAGGAGAATCGGAATACCCTGCAAAGTGGGGTGTGAAAAACTGAAATACCCGGTTGTATTCCTTGGTTTCAGGGTCTCTGGCTACGGTAACCCGGTTTTGAGAGAGAAACTTTACAATCTCATATACGTC
>CATJLA010000047.1 GCA_949741215.1 uncultured Oscillospiraceae bacterium | reverse complement strand
TTCCCTCCCAAAAAGGCGGGAGCTGGAGCCCTGCCTCTATCCGGGATATCCTCAAAAACCCGGTATATATCGGCAAAGTCCGCTGGGGCTGGCGGGCACAAAGCAGGTCCATCATTGACGGACATTTGACCACCAGCCGTCCTCGAACTTCAGAAGATCATCGGATTACTGTGCCGGGCCTGCACCCCCCGCTTATCTCCGATGAAACCTTTGCCCAGGCACAAGGGATTTTACAAGCGCATCAAAATGTTCCCTTACCCCGAAACACCACCGTACAAAACCCTCTCTCCGGGCTGGTTCTCTGCGGCAAATGCGGGCGGCGTATGGTACGGCGTCCCTATGCGTCCGGTTATCCGGATACCCTGATGTGTCCCAATGCTTCCTGCAACAATGTATCTTCTCCTCTTTACTTAGTAGAAAATCAAATGCTTAACGGCCTGCGACAATGGTTGGAACAGTACCGCCTAATTTGGAAGACTGATCCAGAACGTCAGAGCAACCTTTTAAAGCTTAGTGCCGGACGAAAAGCTTTGAAAGTGGTGGAAAACCAACTGCAGCAGTCACGTCAACAGATGGAACAAATACATAGCTTGCTGGAACAAGGGGTTTACACAGTAGATGTCTTTTTAGACCGTTCCCAAAAGCTGGCGGAACAGGCAAAGCAGCTGGAACAGGGCCAAAGGCAGCTGCAGGAGGAGATTTGTTCCCAGGAACAGCAGGAAAAATGCCGCCGAACGATTATTCCCAAGGCAGAATACCTACTGGCGGTTTATGACAGCCTTTCTGATGCCAAAAGCAAGAACGACCTGCTGAAAGAAGTTTTGGAGCAAATGGTTTATGCCAAAGATTCCAGCGCTCGTTGGCATGGTTCTCCGGAGGATTTTCATCTGACACTCTACCCTTATGTGCCTGAGCATGCGCATCACTGATATATTGCTGGAACAGATTCTTCCGTTCCAATATCTGTCAAAACCCCTTTTACCTCAGCATAAGGGGCGGTATATCTCTGGCTAAGATACCGCATAGAAGCTCCAAGCTCCCCATCCGGCCCGCCAAACTGAGTGATAATCACCTTGGCCAACGCCGGATTTGTGTTAGCAATCTTCACCGGAAACTGAAGTTTTTTGTCATATGTCCACATATACTTACACCTCCCCGTTTTCCCACGGCCACGGATCATCAATCCAATTCCAATGATCGCCGCCGTTATAATCCAGCGCCCGGATTGGCCCATACTTTGCGGTATACTGCTCTACAGCTTCCTTGCGCATGGCCTGATGCTTCCGGTAAGACGCCAGCGCATTCTGGCAGTCCGGATGAGTATCTAGGTACAAATTCAGTTCATACAGTACAAAATCACATATCTGAATCCTGCTGAACAGCATTTTTCTTTCATCCATGACAAACAGCCTCCTCTCCGATAAAGGGTTTATCCAGACAGGGGAAAATTGTCCCTCTGGCAAACCCCACATCTGGAGCATAAGGCGATTCCCATTGCTGACAAGGCACATAAGCCATAGCCAGCTCTCCAGACATCATAATCGGCCCGCAGGCCGTTTCAACCGGCAGATCATCATTTCTGGCCTGCCGCCTGGTTACTCCCATAATTTCAGACACGAAAATCCCTCCGTTCGTTCCCTGCCAGGCGCTTAAAAAGCCCGGCAGGCAGCAGAAGTCAACCTTCTGTCCCTTTATCCTATGGCAGGCTGCTCTATCAGGTGCTTTTGCCCTTTTTTCTCTAAAGGACGCTCTTATTGCTTAAAAATCCATCCTCCCACACCCCTTCTTCGTTTTTTGGGACGTCGCGCATTCCTTTTTTCTCGGGCATCCCCCTAAGCCTCAAAATAAAAAATATCCTCTGCTGTATACAAAAAAGAAAGCTCCCCTCACAGGAGAGCTAAACCACAGTGCTGTCACGTCCACAAATGCCAAGCGCAGGCGACCTTTCATTTTTTTATGTGCATCATAAGACCTCTGTTGGCTCTCAAAACCCCTCTTTACGGCGCTGCTCCCTCACTTCCCTCCGCCTTTGTGCCGCTAACCAACGGGCCTTCTGCTCCTCCGTTTTTGGCACGAACGCAGGCACTTGCCTTGGCTGCCCGTCCTCACCAATGGCCACCAGCACCAAATAAGCCCGGTTTACCCGCTTTCTCTCCCCCCGGTCCGATTCCACAAAGCTGTCCACCTGTACCTCCATTGAGGTCTTCCCGGTGCTGGTAACCACTCCTTCCAGCACCACAATATCATCCAAATAAGCCGGCGCATGAAATTCCAGGTGATCTACCGCCGCTGTAGTCACCCGTCCCCTAGCATACCGGCGGGCCGCCACCGCTGCCACCAGGTCAATCCACTCCATCAGCTTTCCGCCAAACAACCGCCCGGCTCCATTACAATGCTCCGGTAGCACAATCCAACTCTGCACAGCAGCCTCCACAAATAACTCCTCCTTTTTTTCTCTATTATTGTCAAAAAATCTGCAAAAACACAAGCGACTTCTGGATTTATACTATATAAACCACTCCTCCCGCCCAATCAATAGCCCAAACCGGAAATTTTGCTGCCATTATAACATGCCTCTATTCCAGACTCAAGCCAGGCCCAAAATTTTGTAGCACCGCATAATCATTCTCCACATCCAGTCAAATAATTATGCTTTTCCTCCATATAAGGACGTCATTACGCCTTATACAACCTTAAATACCAGGTGCTTTCAGGGCTAATTCCCCGCATAAAAAGAGATTTTCCGGTTGACAAAGGCAAAAAATTGGTATATATTCAAAGATAGAAAAATGGAAGAAAGGAGATCAAGGCATGAGCCAGAATGGGAAAAACGCAGTAAGAAATTTTGATTCTTTCTTTTACTTTAGCTTGGGCTTTTTCTTTAGCGCAGGCTTTTTTTGCTGCGGAAATTTTCTCAAAAGTCCTTGTGCCGTCTTCCGGACATCCACACAAGCTGCTTAAAATTAGCCGTTAAGCTAATCTATAAAGGCCGGGACTTTTGGAAAAACCAAGAGCTCCCGGCCTCTTTTTTAGGCTGCGGCAAATTCAGGAGGAATGAAATTATGGTAGTCATCTTAAAACAAAACGTAAAAAAGCCCGAAGTTGAGGAAATCGTCCACTGGATACAGGACCTAGGTAAAGTAGACGTCCAGATTACCCATGGTATCAACACCACCA
>CATJLA010000046.1 GCA_949741215.1 uncultured Oscillospiraceae bacterium | reverse complement strand
CCGCCCGGAGAACCGGGAGAGGCCGGCCCCACCGGTCCGAAAGGTGACAAAGGCGACCCCGGAGAAAGCCCTTATATAGGTGAAAACGGGAACTGGTGGATAGGGGACAACGATACAGGTGTGACAGCTTCTGGAGGAGGTGACGGAGAGTATGTAACTCTTACAGACGGCAAGCTCACCAGCAACCTGATTTTCGACAACGGCGCACAGTTTACCCGCAGCGTAAGCGGTTCAGGGATGGGCGGACTCGCCATAGAAAAAACGGGGAACAGCCCCATTTACCTGATTGCTCCCCAAGGGGTAACCTTGAGCAAAACCAAGGGCGGAGACGGTGTAACCCCGGCCCCGCTGCGGGGAATAGGCGATCCTGTCAATGCCAACGACGGTGTAAACAAAAAGTATGCAGACACCCACACAGCAGCTGCTGCAGCCAAGCTGGAAACGTCCCGAACGATTAACGGAGCGGCGTTTGACGGGACGAAAAGCATTAACACAAGTTACGCATATAATCTTGAACTGCCCATGAAAACGCAAGAGCAATGGAGTATTTTTGCCAAGATCCCAGATGGAGGGCAGTATGCGTTTTCGTGCTTGATAGCAGCGGCCGGAAATTATGATTACAAAGTGGAAGGGCTGTATTTGCTGGAGTTTGGCAAACGCTACACAAACGATATAGACGCTAAGGTAACTTGTATAAGCGAAGAAGGAGTTTGGAATATACAACCTACTTTAGACAAATTTGGGTATTTTGTTCAAGATGGCGTCACATATGTCGGCGTATATAACGCGCGATACAGAGGCCAGACGTCGATTACAGTGTTGTCAACCGCAAATGCTTATAATTTCAGAACACAATTCGGAATATTTGATGAGTATACGGAGCGTCCCGAAGGCTGGACAGAAATCCCCATTCAAAAGCTAACCACTAAAGAATACGTAGATTCTCTCGCCTGGGTGCCCCCCAACGCCGCCTCCCACAACGCAAATCCCCGCTGCAAATACTTAGGAGACCATGTAACAGACGAGCAGTATGCGGCAATAGCTACAGGTACTTTTGACGACATGTTCGTAGGTGATTACTGGACCATCAACGGATTTGACTGGATGTGTTCAGGGGCAGATTATTTATTTAACACTGGGGATACACAGTTCACCAAACATCACTGGCTTATTACTCCACGAACAAATCTCTACACCGCCCCAATGAACGATACCAATACCACTGTAGGCGGCTATGTAAACTCCAAAATGTATACAGAAGGACTGGAGCAGGCCAAAGAGATAATCCACGCAGCATTTCCGGGGCATGTGCTGAAGCATAGGGTTTATCTCACAAATGCTGTTACCAACGGCTACCCTTCGGGAGGTATGTGGCGCGACAGCGAAGTGGAGTTAATGAATGAGCAGATGGTCTACGGATCCGGCATTTTCAGTCCGGCATCTGACGGTACTAATATACTCGATAACGAATGGGTGGAAAGATCCCAGCTCCCATTGTTTGCTTACAGGCCAGACTTGATCTCCAATGGCATGTCCTACTGGTTGCGGAATATTGTCTCTGCCTCCAGGTTTTCCGCCCTCTACAGCGTTGGTATTTCGGGCAACGGCTTTGCCAGCAGCTCTTTGGGCGTCCGCCCTTACTTCTGTATTGGATAACCAGACTGAAAGGGGAGAAGAACCGTATGTACAAACTCATTTTAGCCAACGGCGCCGAACTTACCGGCTTCGTCCAAAACGGCACTAACTATGTGAGCGAAACAAAAGTTGACGAATCCGTTTTCTCAGACAACCTTTCCACCTTGACCATTACAGACGGTGAAACCGAAATGATCATGCACAACGCTGAACTCATCCAGCAGGTACACTACCCCAATGCAAACCCGCCCGGCTGGTATCTTTGCTTTCGGGAGCTTACCTTAGAAGAAGTCCAATATGCAACCCTGATGGGAAAGATTGACTACTTGGCCATGATGGCCGATGTAGAAATGGAGGAGTAGCCTATGGAACACAGCAAAAATTATAGTAAAGTCAAACGGTACTATGATATGGGAATCTGGACAATCCCCATGGTCAAAAACGCCGTGGCAAAAGGCTGGATTACTGGTCTTGAATTTAAGGAAATCACTGGAAAAGCTTATAGGGAGGTGTAAAATTTGCGCGGAATTGACGTGTCAAAAAACAACGCAAGCATAAACTACAGCACCCTGTACCGTCTGGGATATGAATTTGCCATTATCCGGGACGGCTTTGGCTGGGGCAGCCCCGGGAAGCGGGACACCAGCCTGGACGCCCACTACAACGGCGCTACAGAGGTGGGCATGAAAGTGGGATATTATCATTATGTTTACTCCACAAATGCTTATGGAGCGGCCCAGGAGGCCAAGGCGGCGTTGGAGTACATCAAGGGTAAGCGCACAGATCTGTTTATCGCCTGTGACATCGAGGAAAAGGCCCAAGCAGCCCTTTCCAACAGCGTACTTACTGATATGGTTATCATGTTTACCGACGAAATCCGTAAGGCGGGCTTCCAGCCGGCAGTATACAGCTTTGTGTCCCTTTTAAGCCGCCTGGAGTGGGACCGTATCCCGGAGGATGTTCTTGTGTGGGCGGCACATTGGGGGGTGAAAAAGCCCTCTCTTAACCGCCGGGTGGACTGCTGGCAGCATGACGTCATAGGAAACGGCTCCGGCTGCAGTGTAAAAGGGCTTCTGCCCGGGGCCGGCGGAGACATCGACGTCAATATTTTATACGACGTGACAGCATCCTCTCAGCCTGAAAGCACATGGGAGGAGCGCTATCATAATTTAGCGGAGGGCATCATTGAACTTGCGGAAAAATGCATTGTAGGAGGTTGAACGTATGAAAATCAACTGGACGGTAAGACTGAAAAACCCTCTCTGGTGGGTGCAGATGACAGGGGCCGTTGTGCTGCCTGTGCTGGCCTATTTTGGGCTAAACTGGCAGGATTTGACCACCTGGGGGGCGATCTGGGATTTGCTGGTGCAATCGGTACAGAACCCGGTTGTAATCATATCGGTGCTGGTGAGCGTCTTTAACGCCATTAACGACCCCACCACCTCCGGCATGAAGGACAGCAACCGGGCGATGACCTATACGGCGCCCTTTAAGGACAAGGTGTAGAGGGGGAGTACATATGTCATGTGAAAAAGAGGCTGTATGTGAAAGGCTGCGGGAATTGGAGGAGAAGGTTGAGGAAAGGTTCCAGCAGCAGGGCAAACGGATCGGGCAGATAGAGGTCAATTTTGCAAAGGTTGAAACAAAGCTGAACCTGATTCTCACCATCTGTGGGGCAATTGGTACCGGTGTTGTATCAATTTTGTTGAATATGGTCTTCAAATAACTCCATTCCTGTGATATGATAGAAAAAAGGAGTGTGAGATCATGAGCGACAAAACAAAAAATCCGGAAATTCCGAAAGACGTTGCAAGCATCCCTTATGTGGTTTATGAGATGTCGGAACGGCGGCATGAAAAAAGAGAGCGCGTCCACTGGATAGGCCATGGTGTGGCTGCAGCTTTAATTTTAGCAATATGCTGGGGATTTGTATGGCTATGGAACCAGTATGATACTGTAAGCTCCGTTGAGGCTACCGGCCTGTATGCAATGGTGGAATCGCCATCTGTCATCTCTTCCGACATCCCTGTAGAGGAAATTCCGGAAATCATAAAGGCATTGGAGGAATTGTATGTCCAAAGTCAGGGTGACCAAAAAGCGGGTTAAAAAGAATGGCAAAAGCAAGGGTACGAGGGTTAGAAGGCCTTAACGGGCTCTTGCGCTCCGACTGGGAAACTATCATATCGCAAGCCTGTTTGGGCCGGGAAAACACCTATATTGCAACCCAGTATTTTCTGGAGGGCGTTCTGCAGGTTGATATTGGAGCTGCGTTAAATCTTGGGCGCTCCACAATCTCCAAACGGCTGCCCCAAATATTGGACAAGCTGGAATTAACTGCAAAGAAACTGGGATATTTAAATCATTAAAATGGGCCTGCGTATTGCAGGCTCTTTTTAGTGTACAATATTGCAATCGGAAATAAAATATGTTACAATGTTATTTGTTACAATAACAAAGTACGGATTTCCGTGCTTCTGTCATCCTGCAGGACACTGAGCGCCAACTCAGCGTCTTTTCTTTTTCTTAAAAAATTCACATAACTTCACGTAAAGCGTACTGTATTTCACACAGTGCGCTTTCTTTTTTGTTATCCTTAAAGTAACAAAAAACAAGAGGTGATCCGCTTGGCCGAAATACAAAAACCCGCAAAACCCGAACAGAAAAAAGAGTCCCCCTGCAAATGTGGAGGCGCTTGCAGCTGCCCTGACTGCCCCAATAAAAAGCGATGAGCTATGCTTACTATCAGCCCAATCCCGCAGGCAAAAGCGTTGGGGACTGCACTGTGCGGGCTATTTCTAAGGCCCTGGGGCAGACGTGGGAGGAAACCTACGTTGGGCTGGCGTTAGAGGGTTTTCGTCGCGGTGACCTACCCAATGCAGATTCAATTTGGGGGCCTTACCTAAAAGCGCACGGCTTTGTCCGCCACCTGTTACCGGACGATTGCCCGGAGTGCTACACCGTGGCAGATTTTGCAACGGATAACCCAAATGGAACCTACATCCTCTCCATGCCGGGACGTCATGTGCTTTGCGTTCAGGATGGCCAATGGTGGGATTCCTGGGATTCTGGCGGGGAGTGCCCGGTTTATTATTGGACAAAGGAGCGTTAAAATATGGCTTTTCCGACGTATCAATACCCTGGCTATCAGCCCTACTATGGGCAGCCTGTACCTGATCAGCTGGCACAGCTGCGGCAAAACCAGATGCTGCAGCAGCCTGTCCCTCAGCAAATGCAGCCGGTAATGCCCCCGACGCAGATGGGAACAAGCCAGATACAGCCGGCCGCTCCCCAAAACAACGGCATTATCTGGGTTTCCAGCCGGCAGGAAGCGGACGGGTACCTGATTGCTCCCGGCAGTGCGGTTGCCCTTTGGGACAGTAATGCTCCGGTAATCTATCTGCGCCAGGCGGATAATACCGGCAAGCCCTCTACTAAGGTGTATGACTTGGTGGAGAGGACGGATATGCCGGCAGCCCGGCAGCAGCCTGTCACGCCGCAAATTGATTTGAGCAGGTTCGTCACCATAGACCAGCTGGAGGAAATCCTTGCAGAACGTCTGAAACGGCCTGTAAAGGTCCCAAAGGCAAAGGAGGAAGAAAGTAATGGCTAATCCGTTTTTTAATGCTTTGGGCGGCTCTAAAGCTCCGCAGGGAGGAAGAAGAAATCTTGCGCCCGCCCTTCTTCAACACATTCAGGGATTTCAGGGAAATCCTATTCAGGAATTGCAGAACAAGCTTAATTCCGGCGAAATGTCACAGGAGCAGTATAATCAGCTCTACAGTGCAGCGGAAAATATTGCCCGGCGAATGATGAGCATACTTCCGCATAGATAAAAACAGTACATTTTTTGTCCGGCCGGACAGTTGATGTAAATATATTGACAAAGGAGTATTGTAAATGTCTCTTGGTTCTGAAAACGGCCTGTCTGTCGCTGATATTGCGGCTGTGACCGACCGGAACAACGGCAATTGCGGCAATGGCTGGGGCGGCGGCTTCGGCGAGATGCTGATTGCCATGATTATGCTGTTCCTGTTCCCCATGTTCTT
>CATJLA010000045.1 GCA_949741215.1 uncultured Oscillospiraceae bacterium | reverse complement strand
TCAGCAAGTGCAAAGGCAAGCTTCCGCTGCGTCAGATAATCCCGCAGCTGCATTCCGGAGATTTCCCGAAATTTTCTGCTGATGTAGAACTCGGAGTATCCTATCCTTTGGGCCAGGTTGCCCAGAGTAAGGGCCTCAGTATCATGCTGCCGGATTGACCGGTCGATTTCGTCCACCATGCTTTGAACTTGCCGGCGCCATTCGTACATCTTTTCACATCCCTTTTATTCGCCCTGTATCCAGTATAAGAGGGGAGGAGGAGCATTTGCTTGATTTTATTTGCAAACTTCCCTATAAAGACAGAAGCGCCTGCCTTTAGTTTAGCGATTTTTCCGGCGGTTGTCAAACCTTTTTCAGGTTTTCGGCAGGACAAGACTGCAAGCCGGATATCCCACGGTGTACAGGGAATTTCCCATAAGCGGGAAGGCTGAGCGACGTCATAAAAACATAAACTTAGCACAAAAGGTGGGGAAAAGCCCCGGATTCGGCGTCATACCAAATCCGGGGCCTGCAGATGCTTAATGCCTGCCTTTTAGGATAGGGGAGAGAGGCTTGTAGATAAAGAAAGTGATGATTACGCTGATCATGACTTTGATAAAGGTGAAGGGCATATTAAACCAGATTAAAGCGTCCCACAAAGAGGAAACGTTTGGATTGATGGCCTGATATGCGCCCATAATGGACTCCATAGGCATGATAGCGGTGTAAACCGGATAAACAATGAAGTAGTTGGTGAATACACTGGCTACCGCCATAATAACGGCCCCCAGCAGAGCTCCCAGCAAAGCGCCCATACGATTTTTTTTGCGTTGGTAAACAAACCCGGCAGGGAACACAAACAGAGCACCCAGCATAAAGTTGGAAAGCTCCCCTACACCAACGGAGTAGGTAAAAAACAAGTTGACCAGGTTTTTTACAAAGCAGACGGCGATTCCCGCAACCGGCCCAAAAGCAAAGGCGGCAATCAGAGCAGGCAGTTCAGAGAAATCCAGCTTGATGAAGGGAGGCATCAGCGGCACGCTGAACTCCAGAAACATCAGCACGGTTGCCACGGCAGAAAGCATGGCGGTTACGGTAAGCTTGCGGAGTTGGGATTCGTTTTTCATAAAAAGACCTCCAGTTTTTCCTGTCTGTCCCTTGGAGAACCCACAGTTGGAGGGCTTTTGGCTTTGCGGGATTGCTCCCCCCTTTGCCATAAGCAAAAGAAAAGCCCCTAAACCCGCACAAAATGCAGGCAGGGGCGAAGCACCGCGCCAAAAATCGGCTAACTGTACTATTTCTTTCATCCGGACTATACCGTCGGTTCCGGAATCACACCGGAATCTGCTGCCAAAAGCTGTTATACTACTACAGCTTACCGACTGCTCGCGGACTTATGGAGATACCTCCCATTACCGCCGGTGAGGACTTGCACCTCGCCCTGAAACAGACAAATTTTTTGAAGTAAGAGGGAATAGTGAAGAGTGAATAAGATAGGTACCCTCCCTGTGGGAGGGATTGGAAAGGGGTGTTATTCTGTGATTCGCTCTTACTTTTTCTACATTATAGCCTTTGGGAGGGGCTTTGTCAAGATTTTCTTTTTTGTTCGACAAATTCTTTACGAAAAGAGGGAGATATGTTATCATAAATAAAAGATAGGGGGAAGAATAATGTGGTTTTCTTCTATACAAACTTTGACGTTACAGATGGATGATGTTGCCTTGGATTGCGTCCGGTTCGGCAGCGGGAATAAGCCCCTTGTGATTATTCCCGGGCTTGGCTTGCGGGGGGTAAGGGGCTCCGGGTTGCTGTTGGCTTATATGTACCGTATCTTTACAAAAGAGTTTACGGTTTACGTTTTGGATAAAAGGGCGGAATCGCTGGAGGGATGTACTATCCGGAATATGGCAAAGGATACAGCCTGTGCTATGGAGCGGCTGGGGCTTTGCTCTGCAGATGTTTTTGGGGTATCTATGGGTGGCATGATTGCTCAGTATCTGGCCATTGATTACCCGCAGCTTGTAAACAGGCTGGTGCTGGGGGTTACAGCGGCTAAAATCAATAAAACTATGGAGGATACGGTGTCTGCCTGGATAAAAATGGCGGAAGAAAATGACTTTCAGGCAATTGTTATGGACATGGCTCCCAAAATGTATTCGCCGGCTTATTTGAAAAAATATCGGGCTCTGCTGCCTTTTCTTGCAAAAACAAATCGCTCTGGAGATTTAAGCCGTTTTGCTGCTCTGGCAAGAGCCTGCCTTACCTGCAATGCCTATCCGGAGCTTGAAAAAATCACCTGCCCCGCTTTCGTCATAGGGGGAAAACAGGATAAAGTGCTTACCGGTGAGGCTTCGGAGGAGATTGCCGCCGCTTTGGGCTGCGGGCTGTATCTGTATCCGGAGCTGGGCCACGCCGCCTATGAGGAAGCACCGGATTATAACCAAAAGATCTATCAATTTTTAACTGAAATCAGCTAAAAGCGCAAAGCGTTTGCCGGCAGGACGTCCTGCGCACCTATGCCATGCCGCCAAAGGGGAGATCAGTATGAACCGGGTATTTTTTACAATAGGACTGTGTTGGGCGGCAGCTGCGGCAATGGGATGCCTTGGAAGCCGCTTGACAGGGCTTGCCCTGATCTGTGTGCTTTTGGCGGTTTTTCTGCTGCTTACCTTTACTTCTCTCCGGGTGAAAAGCGGAAAATATCGCCTGATTTCCATTACGGCAGCTATCGCTCTGGCGTGGGGGCTTGGGGTGGATGCGCTGTACTACAGGCCGCTCCAACGTCTGCAAAGCGGAGGAGAATCGGTAAAAATTACCGGCGAAGTGCTGGATGTTTCTATTGCCAACAGCGTGATTTGGTATCAGCTGGAGGTAAAAGGGCTGCCGGGAGAGCCGTTTTCAGTAACGGTTAATGCGGTGAGCTATGACAGGGAGAATACCGGGGAGGCAGGGGATCACCTTACCGGAGAGCTTACTTTGTTTGAAGAGAAAAGCGCTGCCCGGCAAAATCAGCTTCGTGGAGAGAGAATTGCTGCCCAAGGTACCCTTTCCAACATCGAATTTATCCAAACAGAGCACAATGGCCTGAAAGCCTGGCTGGCCCTTTTGCGTAAAAAACTGGCCTGGAATATCCGGAATCTGCTGCCCGGGGAGGAAGGAAGCCTAACCTCCGCCTTAGCAGTGGGAGAGCGGGAGCTCTCCGAGGAGATGACCGATCACTTCCGCAGGGCGGGAGTAAGCCATTTACTGGCGCTTTCCGGGCTGCATGTTTCTATGGTGTTCTCCCTGCTGCTTTGGCTGCTGGAGCGGTTTCGTCTGTCTAAACGGTGGAAAATTCTGTTGGCAGCGGCGCTGATGTGGGGCTATGTTTTGCTGACAGGAGCGGGCTACTCTGTTCTGCGGGCCGGAATTATGGCTACAGTGATGGCGGGAGGTCTGCTCTTTTCCCGCCAATATGAGCCGCTGAACGCCTGGGGCCTGGCGCTGACCCTGCTGCTGATCGGCAATCCATATGCTGTGTTCAGTCTTTCGTTTCTCTACTCCTTTGCGGCAAGCCTGGGAATTTTAGTGGGCGCAAAGCCCCTTTCCAACGGAATTTTGGGAATCTTCCCCAAGCATCGGGAAAGCTCTTGGGCAAAGGCTTTCAGCAGCCTTGCCGCAGTGAATCTCTGCGGGCTGCTTTCCACTTTGCCGATTACGCTGCTGCTGGAGGAAAATCCCTCTGTTTTGTCGCCGGTTGCCACTATGGTGGTCGCGCCGTTTGTACCGGTGGTTATGATCGGCGGAATGCTTTTGGGGTGGCTTGGAAATCTGCCGCTGCTGTCCAGTCTGGCAGGGATAGTGGGGCTGGTGGCACAGGGGATGTACTTGCTGGTGCGGTTGTTTTCGGCCTTTCCTTACGCTCTTTTGCCGGCGGGATACGGCTTTGTGCGGGTGTGGCTGGGGGCCTGCGGCGTAACCGGCTTTTTGTACTGGAAAATGGGCGGCAGAAGGCTGATTTTATATCTGCTTTCCGCCTGCCTTACTTTGAATTGCGGCATCTTTCTCTGGAAACTTTCGGTGCGGAATACCACCCGTTTTCTAATTCCTGCCCAAGGGGATATGCTGGTGGTGGTCCGCAACCAAACCTGGTGCCTGGCGGGCCAGCCCCAAACGGAAAGCGATGCCCGGCAGCTTTTGCGTTTTCTGCAGAGCTATGGGGTAAAACAGCTGGAAATCGCTTTTTTCGGGGACGATATCACATCGGGCGGCGCCTACCTTTTGGAGCGGATTCCTGTAGATAAGGTTGCGGCGGGTAGTGGGGGGGCAGGAGCATACTCTTTTTACCGGCGATATGGCTGCGAGCCGCTGCTGTTGGAGGGAATTACCTGCTCCTTTGGGGACGAGCTGCTTTTTACAGCCGAGCGCTCTGGAGACTTTTGGGCACTGCGGTGTGAGAGTGAGGGCGCTTCTGTCCTATGCTTGTTAGGCGGCACGGAGGGTGGAAAAACGGCGCTTTTAGAGAAATCCACCTTCTTTTTGGTGCCGGAGAAAAAAGTTTCCAATATTTCTGCCGTTCCGGCGGAATACCCGGTTGTCAAGGAGAGCACAAACGCCTATAATAGAAGACAGGCCTCCGGCTTTCATGCCCCGCTTTGGCAGGGGGAAAGGGAGCTGGAGCTTTGGTGTAAGGACGAAGCGTTCCGGGTAATCGGCGCTTTGTGATAAATTTGGCCGAAAAGGAGGAACCCCCTGTGCAGTTTACTGAGGAGCGAGCCTTTGCCCGTCATTTAAAGCAGGAGGAGCTGTGCCGTGTGTACCTTCTGTATGGCGAGGAGGACTTCCTGAAAACCCAGTATTCCAAAAAAGTAATAAACCAGGCGATGTCCGGCGGCATGGCGGACTTTAACCTCCACCGGTTTGAGGGCAAAAGCATCAAGCTGGACGAGGTTTCCGACGCATTGGAGACCTTCCCCATGCTTGGGGGCAAAAGCTGTGTGGTGCTGCAGGATTTGGATATTGAAAAGCTCCCCGCCGCCGAGCTGAAAAAGCTGAAAGAGCTGCTGGCTGACCCACCGGAAACCGGAGTGCTGCTTCTTCTGCCTACCGAAACAGGATTTCTGCCCAAAAAAGGGGAGAAAAGCAAGCAAATTGCCAAACTGGCAGGGGACGTAGGCGCAGTGGCGGAGTTTGCCCGCCGCAGCCAAAACGACCTGCTTCGGTTTGTGCAGGGCAGAGCGAAGGAAACGGGCAGCAGCTTTTCCCGCCCGGCCTTCCAGCTGCTTTTTGAGATGTGCGGAGGAGAAATGGGGATGATCGCCTCTGAGGCGGACAAGCTTGCCGCCTACTGTGCCGGGCGGGAGGTTACGGAAGAGGATGTTCGCCAATGCGGCTGCGCTTTGCTGGAGGGGGATGCCTTTCAGTTGGGCAGGGCAATCCTGGACGGCAGCTATGACCGCGCCATGGAGTTGCTTTCCCGTCTGTTTGATCTGCGGGTAGAGCCGGTAGCTGTGGTAGGCGCTTTGTCCGCAACCTTTGTGGATTTATATCGGGCAAATCTTACCCAGCGCAGCGGCAGGAATATAAACGACCTGGTGCGGGAGTTTGGCT
>CATJLA010000044.1 GCA_949741215.1 uncultured Oscillospiraceae bacterium | reverse complement strand
TTACGGCAATCCCTCACGGCAGCTGAAGCTGATCGGCATTACCGGAACCAATGGCAAAACCACCACTACTTATATCTTAAAATACATTCTGGAGCAGGCTGGGCATAAAACCGGTTTGATCGGTACTATCCATAACGAAATTGGGGATATGACCTTTCCTGCCCGCCATACTACCCCGGACCCTGCCCAGCTGCAAGCGCTGTTTCGTCGTATGGCTGACGCCGGCTGCGAGTATGTGGTGATGGAGGTTTCCTCCCACGCGCTGGACCAGCAGAGGGTTGCCGGGTGCCGGTTCCTCACCGGGGCGTTTACCAATTTGACACAGGATCACCTGGACTACCATGGCAGTATGGAAAACTATTTTGCTGCCAAGGCCAAGCTGTTTGACATGACCGAAACCGCTGTTGTCAATGCGGATGACGCCTATGGCCGGCGCTTGATTGCCTCCCTGCGCTGCCCGTCCAAAACCTTTTCTTTGGGGGACGGGAGTGGGGCCTATTGTGCTTCCCACATTGAAATTAAGGCCAATGGAAGCCGTTTTTTGCTGGAGGGCGAGGGGAAAAGCGCTTTGGTGGAGTTCCCTATGCCGGGCAAGTTTGCGGTGGCGAACGCTATGACTGCAGCCCTTTGCGCTTTATCCGCCGGCATTCCTTTCAGCCAGGTGACGGAAGCGCTGAACAGTTGCCCCGGGGTTCGGGGGAGGACTGAGGTGCTGCCTACCAACACCGATTATACCGTTATCTGTGATTATGCCCATTCTCCCGACGGCATTGAGAAGATTTTGACGGCGATCCGGGAGTTTGCACCAGGCAGAATTACCATCCTGTTTGGCTGCCCCGGCAAGCGGGACCGCACCAAACGGCGCAAAATGACCGAAATAGCAGCTCGTCTGGCGGATTTTGTGGTGCTTACCTCTGATAACCCCCGGGATGAGAACCCCCAGGAGATTATTGAAGACGCTTTGCCTGGCCTTTTGGAGCATGATACTCCTTACGAGATTATCCCGGACCGATACAGAGCTGTTCGCTGGGCGCTGGAGCATGCCCAAAAGGACGATATCCTGCTGCTGGCGGGCAAAGGGCATGAGGATTATCAGGTGCTGGACTTTGGTACGATCTATTTTGATGAAAAGCAGATTGTTGCGGAGCTGCTGGAGAAAATCCGGCAGGAAAAGGGGAAGGGGGAGTAGCCTTGGAACAGATGGATATTCGGGAAATCTGCCGGGCTGCCGGGGTGCAAAACCCGCCTCAGGCCAGCCTTATGATTCCTGAAATTACCACGGATTCCCGGGAAATCCCCCAGGGAAGCCTGTTTATTGCCCTGGAGGGGGAGCGGTTTGACGGCCATGTCTTCATCCCACAGGCGCTGGAGAAGGGCGCGGCTTTTGTTTTAGCGCATCACCCGGTGGAGATGCCGGAGGATGAGAGGGTGCTGTTCGTCCCAAACACACAGCAGGCCCTTTTGGATATTGCTGCCGCCTACCGGAACCGTTTTGCGGTAAAAATGGTGGGGGTAACCGGCAGTGTAGGTAAAACTACCACCAAGGAGATGATCTGGACCGCCCTTTCCGCCGCTATGCCCACCTTGAAAACATTAGGCAATATGAATAATGAAATTGGGTTTCCTAAAACCTTGCTGCGGCTTACTTCGGAGCATCAGGCGGCTGTGGTGGAGATGGGGATGAGCGGATTTAATGAAATTCGTCCTTTAGCCAAGGCGGCCCGGCTGGATACGGCGGTGCTTACCAACATCGGAGTTTCCCACATGGAGCGGTTAGGCTCCCGGGAAAACATCCTGAAAGCCAAGCTGGAAATATTGGAGGGGGTACTCCCCGGAGGAACGGGGCTGTTTAACCTGGATAACGACCTGCTTTCCGGTATCCATCCGGAACAGCTGGGCTTTCAGCGGGTTACTTATGGCATTCACAGCCCGGAGGCGGATTATCGGGCTGTGGAGATTGCTTTTGACAGACAGGGGGCAGGCTTTACCATTTGTTCACCGGAGGGGGAGTTTGCTGCTCGTCTGCCCTGTGTAGGGGAGCATAACGTGCTGAATGCTTTGGCCGCTTTTGCAGTAGGACGCCGTTACGGTGTGCCTGCCGCTTCTATCCTGAAAGCGCTGCAGGGCTATGTTCCCGCAGGGATGCGCCAGAGGATGGTTTCCCATAATGGTATGACGATTGTGGAGGATTGTTACAACGCCAGCCCTGATTCCATGCTGGCGGCCTTCAGCGCTTTGGACCAGACCCCTTGTGGGGAGGGCGGTAAAAAAATCTTAGTACTCTCGGATATGCTGGAGCTGGGGGAAATCTCCCGTAAGGCCCATTGGGATACGGGAAAAGCCGCGGCTCAAAGCGGGGCGGACCTGCTGCTGGCCTACGGGCCGGAGGCAAAGGCGTATATCGAGGGGGCAAAGGCTTCCGGCATGAAGCAGGCTTACTGGCTGGAGAGCAAAGAGGCTTTAACCCAGCGCCTTGCCCAAACCGCCAAACCTGGCGACCTGCTTTGGCTGAAGGCCAGCCGCGGTATGGCTTTAGAAGATGTTTTAGCCCCAATTTATAGCGAAAATCCTTAAAAATCCATTGTAAAAGCTGGGGAAACCGGCTGAAAAAAGTATTTTTCCTGAGACTATGGGCTTCCGGGACGTCCCCTGACCGAAAGCCCCCTGCTCAGAAAGGAATGAGGATATGAACATCATAACAACTGTGACAGTGGCAGTGATCGCCTTTGTGGTGACCTCCCTGCTGGGCATCTGGCTGGTGCCATTTCTCCGCAAGGTAAAGTGCGGGCAGACTATCAATGATATCGGCCCCACCTGGCACAAAAAAAAGCAGGGTACCCCCACTATGGGCGGTTTCCTGTTCATCATCGGGATTTTGGTTGCGGCGGTGGCCGGCTGGTTTATGCTCAGCCTGAATGGCGAGGCCGCCCTGGGCAATATGCCCGCTTTGGAGGCCCGCAGCAATATGCAGTTTTTTTCCGGCATCCTGCTGGCGCTGGCTTTTGGTTTTATCGGCTTTGTGGACGATTACATTAAGGTAGTCAAAAAGCGCAATCTGGGGCTGGATGAACGCCAGAAGCTGGTGATGCAGATTGTGGTTTCTGTCCTTTACTTAATATCGGTTTACCTTTCCGGCGACCAATCTACCGGTTTAAGAATTCCCTTTTTGGGTACAATAGAGCTTGGGCTTTTTTACTATCCCTTTGCTTTGTTTTTGCTGGTGGGGGTGCCTAACGCTGTTAACTTAACCGACGGGCTGGACGGCCTTTGCTCCTCGGTTACCTTTATGGCGGCCCTGGGGCTGATGGTTCTCTGCACACTGCTTGGTTTTGGGGGCATGGGGGTGCTTGCCACTGCTTTGGCAGGGGGGTGCTTGGGTTTTCTGGTATGGAACTTCTATCCCGCTAAAATTATGATGGGCGACACCGGCTCGATGTTTTTGGGGGGAATGCTGGTGGCTATCGCCTTTGGTATTGGCTACCCGGTGGTGCTGGCTCTGGTGGGCATTGTATATATGCTGGAAACCCTCTCAGTGATCATCCAGCGCACCTATTATAAGCTGACGCATGGCAAGCGTATCTTCAAAATGACGCCTATTCATCACCATTTTGAGATGTCCGGCTTCAGTGAAATCCAGATTGTGCTGTTGTTCTCGGTAGTAACGGCTGTGGGGGCGGCGCTGGCGGTTTGGTCCGCTTACCGGATTTAGAGCATCAGGGCTTACCTTAGGCGCAGGGCGTCACGACGTCTTTATAATAATGCTTTTGGGACGGAAGCGGGCTTTTGTTTTTTGCACATTTTCCGCAGACTTTACTGTGATTTTTATCCCTCAGCTGGGAAGAAAGGATGAGTCGGTTGGCATCAAACGCATTTACCGTAAGCGGGGCGCGGGTAAAGCCCAGGGCCAAGCCTCAAATAAAAGCAAAAACCCGGCAGCAGCGGATGGATTATATCCTGATGCTCCTGATTCTGATTTTGCTGACCATTGGCTTGATCATGCTTTTTTCTGCCAGCTATATTTATGCCTATTATAATGATGGCGGAGACAGCTATGCTTATATTCGCCGGCAGGTGATTTTTGCCCTGCCCGGTGTGGCGGTTATGCTGTTGGTTTCCCGGATTGATTACCACTGGTACTGCATCTTTTTGAACAAATGGGCACCGATAGCTTTGATGGGCGGCACTTGGGTTTTGCTGGTGCTGGCGCTGCTTGGCCCGGAGGTAAAGGGTACTCACCGCTGGATTTATATTACTGAAACAGCCAGCTTCCAGCCCTCAGAAATTGCAAAATTTGCTATTGTGCTGCTGTTTGCCCAGATTATCTCCAATAATCACCAGGAAATGAGCAAAACCTGGAAGAAGGGGATTTTGCCCTTTGCGTTGGTTTTGCTGCCCACCGCCGGCCTGTTGATTTTAGAGCCCCACATTTCCGCAACCATCCTGCTGCTTGGCATGAGCGTTGTTATGATGTGGGTAGGCGGAACAAATGCCAAATGGTTTATAGCAATCGGCACGGTAGCCGTTGTTGCCATAGCGGCGGTTATTGCGTTTCCTGACCTGCTGAAAATGATTGCCGTTTATGGCGGCGACCGGATTACCTACTGGCTGGATCCTTGGGCGGACCCCAGAAATAAGGGGTATCAAACCATTCAATCTATGTACACCATTGCTTCCGGCGGATTGATGGGGGTTGGCTTAGGCAAATCCAAGCAGAAATTCCTGTTTCTGCCGGAGCCTCAGAACGACTTTATTTTCGCGGTTGTTTGTGAGGAGCTGGGCTTTATCGGCGCGATCCTGATTATTCTGTTGTTTATCCTGCTGGTATGGCGGGGGTTTTTGGTGGCTATGCGGGCTAAGGACGTTTTTGGCACCATCATGGCCACCGGCATTACCGCTCAGGTGGGCCTGCAGGCGCTGCTGAACGTTATGGTGGTTACCAATACCATCCCCAACACCGGCATCAGTCTGCCGTTTTTCTCTTACGGCGGCACAGCGCTGCTGATGCTGTTAGGCGAGATGGGGATTCTGTTGAACATTTCCCGAAGCTCCGCTATTGAAAAAAGCTGACAAAATAAGGGAGGAACTCCTACTATGCGGATTTTATTTGCCTGCGGAGGCACCGGGGGGCACATTAACCCTGCCCTTGCAGTTGCGTCCTACCTGAAAAAGCAAAACCCGGCGACAAAAGTGCTGTTTGCCGGCAACCCACACGGTATGGAGGCCCGGCTGGTGCCTCAGGCCGGGTTTGATTTCACCGCTATCCGGGTGCTGGGATTTCAGCGGCGGCTTAGCCTGCACAACCTGATAAACAATGTGCAGGCAGCGGCTTATCTTACCACTGCGTCCGCCCGGGCAAAAAAGATTATCCGGGAGTTTCAGCCGGATATTGTGATGGGTACCGGCGGCTATGTCAGCGGACCAGTGGTGCGCAAGGCGGCTAAAATGGGGATTCCTACCCTTACCCATGAGCAGAACGCTTATCCCGGGGTGACTACCCGCCTGCTTTCTAAGGAGGTGGACCGGGTACTGCTGGCAGTGGAGGAAGCCAAGGCTTA
>CATJLA010000043.1 GCA_949741215.1 uncultured Oscillospiraceae bacterium | reverse complement strand
TCCAACCTGGGGGCAGTGGAGCTGACTTTGGCGCTGCACCGGGTGTTTTGTTCACCAACAGACCAAATTATCTGGGATGTGGGGCACCAAAGCTATGTACATAAAATTGTGACGGGGCGCAGAACTCAGTTCGGGAGCATACGTCAAAAAAACGGCTTGGCGGGGTACCCCAAGGGGGGAGAAAGCGAGCATGATATTTTTATTGCGGGACACAGCAGCACCTCTATTTCTGCGGCCATTGGGATGGCGCAGGCGAAGATTCATCAAAACCAGCCGGGCAAGGTGATTGCGGTGATCGGCGATGGCTCCTTTACCAATGGCATGGTGTATGAGGCGCTGAACAATGTGCAGTCCGGCGGGGATAGGCTGATTATTCTGTTTAATGACAACGAGATGGCGATTTCCAAAAATGTGGGGGCTTTTGCGCGGCATTTGGCGAAAATTCGCTCAAATCCCCGGTATTTTCGCGCTAAGGACCGGATGCGCCGGTTTTTTAGCAGAATTCCTTTGGTGGGCAAGCCTTTTTATCGGGGGATTGAAGCAGCCGCGACCCTTTGGAAGCAGACGCTTTATCATACAAATCTTTTTGGAAATGTGGGGCTTTATTATCTTGGTCCGGTAGATGGCCATAACCTGAACCAGCTGTGTGATGTGCTGAACCGGGCGAAGGAGATTAACCGTCCGGTGCTGGTGCATGTGGAGACCATCAAGGGGAAGGGGTACCCTTTTGCCGAGGCCCAGCCGGAGCTGTTTCACGGGGTGCCTGCCTTTCAGGTGGAAACCGGTAACCCGGATATTTCCGCCAAAGACAGTTACTCCTCGGTTTTTGGCGAGCATTTGTCTGCAATGGCAGAAAATGATCCTCGGATTTGTGCAATTACCGCAGCTATGACCTGTGGTACTGGGCTGCAGCTGTTTGCCCAACGGCATCCGGACCGGTTTTATGATGTGGGGATTGCGGAATCCCACGGGCTTACCTTTTCCGCCGGACTTGCCGCTAACGGGATGCGTCCATTTTTTGCGGTGTATTCCACCTTTTTGCAGCGGGGGATTGACCAGCTGCTCCATGATATTGCCATAGACCGGCAGCCGGTAGTCATTGGCGTGGACCGTGCCGGCATTGTAGGCGAGGATGGAGAAACGCACCAGGGGTTGTTTGACGTAGCGCTGACGTTACCGATTCCCCATTTGACAATAGATTCCCCTGCGACCTATGAAGAACTGCGCTGCACCATGGAGCAGGCGATGTCTGAGAAGGGGCCGCATATTATTCGATACCCTCGGGGGTCTCAGCCAACAACTGCTTTTTCCGGGACGCCGAAGCGGCCGTTTCATCTGCTTCGCCAAGGGGCGGTGCGGGGAGAAATTCTTCTTGTAACCTACGGCAAAACCTTCTTCCAGGCGGAAAAGGCCTGCGAGCTGCTGAAAGAGCAGGGAATTCAGGCGGATTTGCTGAAAATTTTGCGGATACGTCCTTTGGATGAGGAGATTTTTTCCATTGCAATGGATTACCCAATTATTTTGTTTGCAGAGGAAGGGATTCTGCAGGGCGGAGTAGGGGAACTGCTGGAAGCCCGGCTGCTGGAGCAGGGATATAGGGGAAAAATTTTGCTGCGGGGTGTAGAGGACAGGTATCTGCCCCACAGCTCGGTGCAGGAGGCCCTTGAAGACCTGGGGTTGGACGGAACGTCCCTTGCTTTTGCGGCAAAGCAGCTGCTGGGGCAGAAAACCTGGGTTAGGTAAATAAGCAAAAAGAAGTTCCGGAAGGAGGGATGCAGTTGAAAAGAAGATTAGACGTATACCTAACGGAACAAAAGCTGGCCGAAAGCCGGGAAAAGGCCAAAGCGCTGATTATGGCCGGCCAGATCTATGTAAACGGCAAAAAAGCAGAAAAGGCAGGAGCTGATATACCGGAAGATGCCGTAGTGGAGTTGCGGGGCGAACCGATGCGCTACGTCAGCCGGGGTGGATTAAAGTTGGAAAAAGCGCTACAGGTTTTTCCGGTGGATTTGGCCGGAGCTGTTTGTATGGACATTGGCGCTTCCACCGGTGGGTTTACCGACTGTATGTTGCAGAATGGTGCGAAAAAGGTCTATTGCGTGGATGTTGGAACCGGTCAGTTAGCAAAAAAGCTGCGGGAGGATGGCCGGGTGATAAATTTGGAGCAGACCAACATCCGGTATGTTACCCGGGAGAAGATTCCGGAGCCGGTGGATTTTATCAGCGTGGATGTTTCCTTTATTTCGCTGACGTTAGTGCTGCCTGTGGTGCAGGAGCTTTTGAAGGAAAACGGCGCTGCGGTATGTTTAGTAAAACCCCAGTTTGAGGCAGGCAGGGGCAAGGTGGGCAAAAACGGTGTAGTTCGAGAGCCGGAAACCCACCGGGAGGTGCTGAAAAAAATCCTGGCGTTCAGCAGGGAGGCCGGGTTTGCGATAAAAGGCTTAGATTATTCTCCGGTAAAGGGGCCGGAGGGGAATATTGAGTATCTGATGCTGCTGCAAAAAGGAGCGCCGGACTCATCGCTGCAGTTCAGTCCGGAACAGATAGTGGAAAACTCCCATGGAGAATTAAACGGTGGTGCACAATAAAATGAAGATTTTTATAATTCCCAACCGAGACAAGACCAAGGCGATTTCCTGTGGAGATCAGGTGATCGCACATTTGGAGGCGCTGGGCTGCCAGTGTTTTGCAGACCTGGAAAATAACGGCTGCTTTGCCAGCTCAAAGGTGGAATACTGCCTGTTTGAGCAGGTGGCGGAGCAGATTGATGCTTTGATTATCATTGGAGGGGATGGAACGATTATCCATAGCTCCAAGCGGGCGTTGGAGTATGACATCCCTATTTTAGGCATTAATGTTGGGCGGTTGGGCTATCTGGCGCAGATGGAGGATGGCGAGCTGGAACGGTTGGACAGCCTGGTACGGGGTGAGTATGAGCTGAAGTCCCGAATGCTGCTGAAAGCGGCTTATTGGGAGCAGGGGGAGGAAAAATTCGCCTATGCTCTAAATGATTTAGTGCTTTTCAAGGGAGACAGTGCTAAAATTGTGGACCTGGAGATTTACTGCAACGACCAGTTTGTAATTAGCTACAGGGCGGATGGCATTATTCTCTCCACCCCCACAGGCTCTACCGCTTATGCTATGTCGGCAGGGGGACCGATTATCGATCCGTCTATTGACACCATCGGCCTTACGCCTATCTGTCCACATGCCATTTTCAGCAGAACCATCCTGTTTGCCCCAAATAACCGGCTGACGCTGACAACCCGACAGATCAATAACAGTGCCGACGTTACCCTTTCGGTAGACGGAGTGATCTGGGCCAGGCTGGCGCAGGACCAGGTTTTAACAGTGACAAAAGGAGAAAAACCGCTGAAATTTGTGCATTTTCCTGATAAAAATTTTTACCAGATGATCCACAAAAAATTTGTAGGAAGGGGATAGGAAGCAGATGAAGGCAAAGCGACACGCCAAGGTGCTGGAGCTGATTTCCGAACATGCTATTGATACCCAGGAAGAGCTCCTTCGTCTGCTGCGGGCTGAGGGGTTTGATGTCACCCAGGCCACTGTTTCTCGGGATATTAAGGAGCTGCGGCTGATCAAAACCCTTTCCGGGGATGGAAAATACCGCTATGCTACCCACGGTAAGGATAATGCCATCGACATTTCCTTCAAATTTCACGCTATTTTTTCAGAATCTGTGCAAAGTGTTGATTATGCAGGCAACATGGTGGTGATAAAGTGCTACAATGGCATGGCAAACGCCGCCTGTGCCGCTCTGGATTCCATCCACTGGAAGGATGTAGTGGGAACTCTTGCAGGGGATGATACCATTTTTATCGTGATTCGGGACAGCCGCCGTGCAGAGGAATTTGTGCGGGAGCTGCGGGCTTTGTTATAAAGGCTCGGGACGTCGTACGCACCGACGTCCTTGGCTTTGGGGGAAAAGAGAGGGAGAATTTATGCTTTCACAGCTGTATATTCAGAATATTGCGGTGATCCGGGAGGCTTCCATTGATTTTACCGGGGGCTTGAATGTATTTACTGGCGAAACCGGCGCGGGAAAATCCATCCTGATTGGTGCAATCAATGGGGTGCTGGGAGGAAGGATCAGCCGGGATTTGATTCGTACCGGAGAGACAAAAGGGGCGGTTTCGGCCCTTTTTACCGAGATTCCAGAGGAAAAGGGGCGGCTTTTTGAGGAATTGGGTTACCCAATCGACGAGGAGGGAAACCTGCTGATCAGCCGTACTTTTTCAGCGGAGGGAAAAAGCAGCTGTAAGGTCAATGGACGTCCCGCAACGCTACAGCTGCTGAGGGAGTTATCCTCCCAACTGCTGCGGATTCATGGCCAGCATGATAACAGCCAGCTGTTCTCACCGGAATTCCACATGGAGTTTATCGACCGATACGGTGATTTAGTGGAGTGCCGGGAGAATTATGGCCGGCTGTTCGTCCAAATGCAGGAGCTGGAAAAACAGCGTAAGGCGTTGGAAATGGACGAGGGGGAAAAGGCCCGGCGGCTGGATTTGCTCCAATATCAGATTGACGAAATTGAGGAAGCTCAGCTGCAGCCTGGGGAGGAAGAGGAGCTTTTGGCGTTGCGCCGCAGGCTGCAGAATGCCGCCCGGATTATTGAGGGGCTGACCCAGTCCCAGGAGCTACTGGAGGGCGGGGAAGAGTTTGACGGCGCGGTTTCCATTTTGGAGGAGCTTTCCGGCCAGCTTGCCTTTCTTTCCGCCTATATTGAAGAAACCGGGGAAATGGGGGAAAAGGTGCAGGGCATGGCCTATGAGCTGCAGGAGTATGCCCGAGATTTACGGGAGTTTTTTTCGCAAATGGACGTTGATCCCGCCCAAGCCCAGGAGGTGGAGGAAAGGCTGGACTATATCCGAAAGTTGGAAAGAAAGTACGGCGGCTCCTATGAGGAAATTCAGCGGTTTTATGAAAAGGCGTGTAAGGAACTGGAAAATATCAGCTTTTCTCAGGAGAGAATCCAACAGATTGAGCATCAGCTGGTGCAAGTAAGGCAGCAGGCGACGGAGTGCGCTCAGGAGCTTTCTGCCAAAAGAATGGCCTCCGGAAAGGAATTTGCCCGGAAGGTTTGTGAGGAACTGCAGTTTTTGAATATGCCATCAGTTCGGCTGGAGGTTTCCAACAAGTCCCACGCTCTTTCCAAAATCGGGTTGGATGCATTGGAATTTTTAATTTCGACTAACCCCGGGGAACCGCCTAAGCCCATGGCGAAAATTGCCTCCGGCGGCGAGCTTTCTCGAATTATGCTGGCAATTCAGAATGTTCTGGCCCAAAAGGACCAGGTGGATACTATGATTTTTGATGAAATTGATACTGGAGTCAGCGGAGGAACTGCCAAGAAAATTGGGCTGAAGCTACGGCAGGTTTCTGATAACCGGCAGGTGCTTTGCGTAACCCATCTGGCCCAGATTGCCGCCTTTGCCCATACCCATCTGCTGATTGAAAAGCAAGTGGTAGGGGAGAGGACAGAGACAAAAATCCATTCTCTTT
>CATJLA010000042.1 GCA_949741215.1 uncultured Oscillospiraceae bacterium | reverse complement strand
GGAATACTCCTCCGCCAGCAGCCTGTTCACCAGCGTTTCATCGCGGGGCTACTCGGCCTATAACGCCAATCAGAGGGGGAATATGGCCCTGCCGGATCAGATCAACGCCTATCAGACCGAGCTCATCAAGGAACTGGCGGAGAAGGAGTCCTGCGTCATCGTGGGGCGGTGCGCCGACTACATCCTGCAAGGGCGGGAGGACTGCTTCCACATTTTTATCACCGGCGCACTGCCTGACCGGGCCAACCGTGTCATTGCAGAGCATGGGGCTGACGCTGCCAAAAGTCATGTGAAGGAACGGGACAAAAAGCGTTCCAGCTACTACAGCCACATTATTGCAGCCCTAACCCAGCCACAGCCTCCCGCATCGCCTTCCATTGTGCTAAAAGCGCCTCATAGCGGGACGTCCCGGAAACGGTAATGCGATAATACTTTCTGGTAGGCCCGCCGGAAACCGCACCCTCATACTGCTGAGTAAAGCCCTCCCGGCAGAGGCTGCGCAAAAGTGCATAAATAGTGCTTTCCTGTGTGTCCGGAAAGGCAGAATGCAGGCGGGAAAGCATCTCGTAGCCATAGCGGTCCTCTTGGGTAAGCAGGTGCAGAAGGCACAACTCCAAAAGCTCTTTTTTCAGCATAAAAACACCCCCGCTACCACAACGCCTGCCAATGCGGGCAGATTATGTCTCCACAGGGCAATCAAAACAGCTTCCGGATTATCCAAGCTTGTAAACAGCACTGTTAAGTTTGCCAATACAAACAGAGATGTCATCCCAATAGCATAAACCGCTGCCCACCTCCGGTCAGAGATTCTTGCTTTAACCAAAGCGTAAATTACCAGCAGACCAAACAGCAGCCCTAAAATCTCTATTGCCTGGGGGAACGCATGGCAAAAGGGCAGTATCCAAGAGGAATTTACCGCTTCCACATCGTCCCGAAACAGCTTTACAAGCCACCAAGATATTCCTAAAGCGGCGCAGGCCAGCACCGGCATAGGGAACAGCATCGGCACCAAGCCCTTTGGCAGCGGGCTTTTGGGCTGTTTCCTCCAAAACCACACCAGCGAGATTACAAGCCCCACCCCCCACAGCACACGTATCCACAGCATACTGGCGTTATCCCAGGCCCAGGGAGAAAAGGTTATCCACCCAAGCCCCATCCCGCAGGCTGTCAGCACAGCAAAAACCACCAGCCAACCCTGGTAGCTTTCCGCCCTTGTCAGGGGACGAACCGCTTGATACGGCGTGCCAAAGTCCTTCAGCAGCTGCTGCTCTGAGCGGCTATCCTCCGCCAGCAGCTCCTTGTAATCTGCAGTTACCTCGTCGGCCTCCTTTTTGGGCAGGCACCACCTGGCCCACAGAGTCACACTCTCTAAATAGCTCTTTTTCTTCATCAATATACTCCTTTCTTTGGACGTCGTTACAGCCTGCCACTCCAAATCAGTCTGTAGCAAGCCTTTTTCTGTCTTTGAGCTATGTATTGGCCCCCTCCTTTCTCTTTACAACTATTATAATGTCATCTATTGTTGAAGCTACAGTAGTTGTACCCAAAAAACACCCCCTTTGGGCCTCTAAACCACCACTTCCCTATTACCAGGAAGCTTTTTCATATTGTCACTACTGTATACCCAACTACTGTTAATAAATCAGTACATGTATACTATAGCACCGACCCACCAGGTTGTCAATAGGTCAGGAAAACTTTTTGGAAAAGATAAAAATATTTTCTATAGCCTACCCAAAAGCCCGGAAATACAAGGCGGCTGTCATGTCCCCGCAAAAACAAACCGCCCGGAATCGTTTTCCTTCTCCGATTCCGAGCGGCAAACCACTATTCCTCCGGCAATACTACTCCACAGATGTCCTCATACAACCGCCGATGCGCATGCCGCCTGCTTTTTGTAAAAGCGGCGTTCAGTCGTTCCGCTACGGTGCTGTCCCGCAGGAATGCGGTAAGCATCGGCGAAAACCGTTTGCCCTCCAGCTGAATTGCCGTCTGTACAGCCTGCTCAAAGCTTTTTTCCACTCCTGTATAAACATAAGCGGCATGGGTAACGTCCTCTATCCAGCTGATTAACGCAATTACATCCACCATCTGCCGGCTGGGGCATTCCAGGCGCTTATAGCTTTCCGGATATCCATGAGCAGAACCGTCATACCAGGCATGATGCCCCAAAGCCGCCGGAGCAAACCGTTTGGTAGACTTCCTCCCCTCCAGCAGAGCACTGCCGGAAATCGTGTGCAGCCGCGCCATCTCGTACTCTCTTGCAAACCACTGGCGGGAAGTTCGGGCGTAAAGCTCCATGATGTTGATTTTACCTACATCGTGAAAAACCCCGCAGCCCATAGCAAACCGCAGCACTTCCCGTCTTTTTTCTTCCGGGTCTTGAATCACCCGAATAAAATCAATGTCGTCAAAAAAGCCGGGTTCTTCCTCCAATATTATTTCACACAGCGACGCAGCCGCACTGCCCACTACCAGCGCATGAATATAAATCCCTGGCACAAACCGGATCATCAGCTTCAGCAAAAAGCTGCCATAGGAAATACTCCCTTTTGTCTCTACAAAGGTATACACCAACTGCCGCAAATATTGAAACAACACGCCGGTATCCGCTGTTTCAGGGTAGGCATTTATATAAGCAAGGGTGCGGGTATACAGGTTTTCCAAATACTCCTGCCGCGGGAGCAGCCGCTCCGGATACTGCTGCAAAAACTGGCAGTAAAAAGCAGCTACCGAAACCATGGAATACATCCCGTTTGGCGTAAAATCGGAAGCATCCGCTCCGTCCAAAAGCTCCTCCATATTCTGCAGCAGATGGTCCAGATCGTCAATTCCGCAGTAATAATTAATAGCATAATAGTTAAAAGCGGCTCTTTCCGGCAGACGTTTGTGCTGAACCTGTGCCTCCTGAATCCGCCTTTGGTACACAATGTAAACCGATTCCATAATTACAGCCATATCCTGCGGAGTCATCAGATTTTCCCTGCTGTAGGAGATGCTGGCCGCAATATTCTGATGAGTAGTTGCAATAAAACGATCCCAGGGGAAGTCAGGGTCCTTTTCCTGATACCCCTTGTCGCTAAAAATCTGCAGCGTTTGCCGGAGCAGCGCCACCCTCTCACTGTGGGAATAAAACTGCCCCAAAGTGATATTAGCCCTGGCCCGCAGAATATACTCCCGGGTCTGTTTATCCTCAATTTCGTCATAATACTTCAGATAAGCGGCGGCTTCTGTAAAGCAAAGGCGCATTTCCACATAATATTTGTAAATCACCGGCAGTTCCATCCCCACCAGCTTATTGGAAAGGGCATATCGGCCCACCCCCAGCCAGTAAAGCTCCCGAATAATCCCCTCCCG
>CATJLA010000041.1 GCA_949741215.1 uncultured Oscillospiraceae bacterium | reverse complement strand
CTTTATGAGCAGATCCGTCAGGAGCTTGCGGAAAAGCTGCCAAGAATTCAGGCAACTGCCAACGCTTTGGCTCAGTTGGATGTCCTTACCAATCTGGCTCATGTGGCAGTTACCAACAACTACTGCTGCCCCCAGGTGGATTTCTCCGGCGATATCATCATCACGGAGGGCCGTCACCCGGTGGTGGAGTTGCTTTCCAAGGACGGCGCTTTTATCGCCAATGATACTTTTCTTACCCAAAAGACAGATCGCGTCGCCATTATCACCGGCCCCAACATGGCGGGCAAGTCCACATATATGCGCCAGACTGCCCTGATTACCCTGATGGCTCAGATAGGCTCTTACGTCCCAGCAAAAAGTGCGAAAATTGGCGTGGTAGACGGCATTTTTACACGGGTTGGCGCATCAGACGACCTTGCCTCCGGTCAGTCCACTTTTATGGTAGAGATGAACGAGGTAGCCTATATTCTGGAAAACGCCACTGCCAAAAGCCTGTTGATTCTGGATGAAATTGGCCGGGGTACCTCCACCTTTGACGGCATGAGTATTGCCCGTGCAGTAGTGGAGCACATTGCTGACAGAAAAAAACTGGGCGCTAAAACCCTGTTCGCCACCCACTATCATGAGCTTACCGAGCTGGAGCAATGTGTGGAGGGGGTTAAAAACTACAATGTGGCGGTTCTAAAGAAGGGCTGGGACATTACCTTTCTGCGGCGTATCCTCCCCGGCGGCACTGACGACAGCTACGGCATTGAGGTCTCCCGCATTGCCGGTATCCCTGAGGGCGTGGTGCAGCGTGCCTACGAAATTCTGGCTTCCCTGGAGCAAAATCAGGCGATTCCCAGCCTGAAATCGCTGCAGCCGCGTCAAACAGTAATGGACGGCCAGCTGACCCTGACTACAGCAGCGGACCACCCGGCGATTGCCCGCATCCGCTCGTTGGATGCCGACACCCTTACCCCGCGGGAGGCGTTGAATGTCTTATATGAACTGATCGCTTTGACAAAAGATTGTTCCAGGTAGTTTGCTTAAGGACGTAACTGCCGCTTTGTCATTCTCGGGCCTTTACTGCAATTCGTGGAGGGAAAAGCTTTATGTATGAAAGAATGTTAAATAAGCACACAGCTCCAGATGTTGAGGAAATGACCGCATATTGCGGCCAAAGCGGGGAATTATTCACTTTGCTTAATAACTGGCTATACGATCATTATGCTACCGAACAGAAGATTGTTTTTCCCTATGGAAATCAATACGGTTGGGGCATTGCTCATAAAAGAAAGAAAAAGCTGGTGTGTAATATCTTTGCGGAAAACCATTCCTTCACAGTAATGCTGCGGTTATCAAACCGTCAATTTGAACTGGCATATGGAGATGTACAGGAATATACCCAGAAATACATAGATAAAAAATACCCCTGTGGTGACGGCGGCTGGATACATTACCGTGTTACATCCAAGGAGCATTTGGCTGATATAGAAAAATTGTTGGCGGTTAAATGCTCATAAAAGCTTGCATATAAAACTGAAATGATGAGGAAAAAAAGCAAGGGGGAACAGCAGAGAATGTTGCTACAGCCCAAACGAATCAGCGTACTGGAAAAAAGCGTGGCGGAGCTGATTGCCGCCGGTGAGGTGGTAGACCGGCCGGCATCGGTGGTCAAGGAGCTACTGGAAAACGCTATGGATTCCGGAGCGTCCACTATCGTCACCGAAATTAAAAATGGCGGCATTACTTATATCCGTGTTACCGATAATGGCTGCGGCATCTTTCCAGAGGATCTGCCCAAAGCATTTTTGCGTCATGCCACCAGTAAGGTCCGCCAGCAGGAGGATTTGCAGAAAATCCACACCTTCGGCTTCCGCGGGGAGGCGCTGGCTGCCATCTCAGCGGTTGCAAAGGTGGAAATTACCTCTCGCACTCCAGAAGCGCTGGCTGCCTCCTGCTATCGTATCGCCGGGGGCGAAGAACAGGGGATGGAGCAAACAGGCGCCCCCGCCGGCACCTCCGTCGTTGTAAGCGATTTGTTTTTCAACACCCCTGCCAGAATGAAATTTATGAAAAAAGATACTACAGAGGGAGCTGCCATCAGCGCGGTGGTGGAAAAGCTGGCGATTGCCCATCCGGAGGTGTCCTTCAAGCTGATCAGCAACGGTTCGGTTCGTCTGCTCACTCCCGGCAGCGGAGACCATCTTGCGGTGATCTATGCGGTGTTTGGCAAGGAGTTTGCCAAATCCCTTATCCCGGTCAGCTATGAAGGGGACGGAGTAAGGGCGGAAGGCTTTCTGTCCAAGCCTATGAGCGCTAGGTCCAACCGCTCTATGCAGCATTTTTATGTTAACGGACGATATGTTAAGTCCAAAACCTGTGCCTCTGCTTTGGAGGAAGGGATGAAGGGCAGCCTTATGGTAGGCAAATATCCAGCCTGTGTGCTGCGGATTACCCTGGCCCCTCAACTGGTGGATGTAAATGTGCATCCTGCCAAAATTGAGGTGAAATTTTCTCAGGAACGAGAGGTTTACCAGGCAGTGTATTTCGCCGTAAAATCGGCTTTGCAAAAGGAAAAAATAGAGCCTGAAATCACTTTTTCTTCCAAGACGCAGGCGCAGCATATCAGTGCGCAGCAATACCAGCAGCTTTACGGTAAGGAAAGCGCTGTGCTGCCGGACCGAATTTCCCTGAAAAACCCCCAGTCAGGCCGCCGTCCTTCCAAGCCGGAATCCGAGCCGCCAGAAGAGAATTTGTACAATATTGCTCTAAAATCCTCTGTCGTCCAAGCAGAGGGCCCAAAAACAAAGCCGGAGGAGGCGCCTCAGGAGCCTGCTGCCGCAGCATCGGAGCAGACTGTTCTGGATAAAACATTAACTCTGCATAGCGGAACAGCATTAGAAAATTATCAAATTACATTGACAGAGCGCGGACGGCAGTTTTTAGCACGTGCCGCCCAAAATGCAGCAAAAGGGAAAGAAACAGAGCCCGATTTTCACGAAAATCACACCAAATTTGAGCAAAATCAGGCCAAACTGAAGCAAAATGAGGCCGTTTTTGAGGAAAAATTCTCCCTGACATCGTCCCCACAAGATAACAATGTAGCCTTGGAGCATTCCGGCCCACTCCCGTCCCAAACGGGTGCATATTTGGGGGAGGACGAGGTACAAACCGCATCAAATACAGATATTCTTTCCTCAGAGCAGCTTCCGTTAGAGCCTGGCCGGTATCAAAACATCCGCATGGTGGGCGAGCTTTTTGATACTTACATCCTTTTGGAGCACAAGGATCAGATGCTCCTGATTGACAAGCACGCTGCTCACGAACGGCTTATTTATGAGCAATTAAAGCAAAATATCACCCGGCAGGACCGTCAAATGCTGATGACACCGGTACCGCTTACCGCCAACAGCGAGGAAGCTGCCGCGCTGCTGGAAAATCAGCCGCTTTTGGAGCAGCTTGGCTTTTCGGTGGAGGGCTTTGGCTTTAACACTGTGCTGATCCGGGAGGTGCCTATGGTGCTGGGGCAAGGGGATATCCGGGAGATTTTGCTGGATATTGCTCAGCAGATTTTGAAAAAGCGCCGCCAGGTGTTGCCGGAGCAGCTGGATGACCTGCTGCATAGCGTGGCCTGCCGGGCAGCGGTGAAAGCCCATAATAAAAACCATCAGCTGGAGCTGGAGGAGATTATTCGGCTGCTGAATGAGCATGAGGAAGTGCGGTTTTGTCCTCACGGGCGGCCTATCGCCATTGTGATGCAGCGGCGGGAGATTGAAAAGCAGTTTGGCAGAATTTGAACGATTTTGCCCTTGGCTGGGTAAAATGGAGAAGCGGAGGGATTGTGTGAATTCTCTGGAAAAAGCGGTTAGTCTCCTGCATATTTTTGGTGAATAGATGCTTTGGGGATAGCATAGGAACTGAAAGGGCAGTCACGTCCTGAAAAGCAGAGAGGAAGGATGTTATGGGCTGGTTTACCGTAGAGAAAATAGATGAGGATACCTATGTGCTTAGTGAATACCGGCACTGGGAGGAAACCCACTGTTATCTGTTAAATGGGAAAGATAGAAGCCTGCTGATTGATACAGGGCTTGGTATTTGCAGTATTTACGACGAGGTTACCCGCCTGACTGAATTGCCGATAATGGCTGTGGCCACACATGTGCATTGGGATCATATTGGGGGGCACCGGTATTTTGCGGATTTTTTTGCCCATGAGGAGGAATTGGACTGGCTGCAGGGGAAATTCCCGCTGCCGGTGGAGGCTGTGAGGAAAATGGTGGCTGATCGCTGTGAGCTGCCCAAAGATTTTGACAGAAACGCTTACACGATTTTTCAGGGGACCCCTGCAAAAGTTCTGAAAGAAGGGGATAGAATAGACCTTGGAGGGCGGATCGTGAAGGTGCTGCATACGCCAGGGCATTCCCCAGGACACATGTGTTTTTGGGAGCAGGAGCGAGGATATTTGTTTACCGGCGATCTGGTGTATTGCGGCACGCTGTTTGCCAACTATCCTTCTACCGATCCGACCGCTTATTTGGAATCTTTGGAGAAAATTTCCGCGCTGCCGGTGCAAAAAGTGCTGCCCGGGCATCATTCTTTGGATGTTCAGCCGGACCTGATTGAGCGCATGAGGGAGGCCTTTTGCAGGTTGAAAGCCAACGGGCAGCTGCACCATGGCAGCGGAAGCTTTGATTACGGCGATTGGTCCCTATGCCTATAAAGCCTTTTGGGACAGGGCTGCAGGCGGTATGTTTTCAGTGTGAGGGCAGGCTGCCGGTTTGGCGGTGCTCGGAGGAAACGGGCGGGAACAGAAAGCGGCAGTTACGTCCTGGAAAAAGAAGCGATAAACGGTGGAAAATAAAGTGCTGCGTACCGTGTGGAAAGGGGCATAAAAATGACGGAGAAAATTCCTGTGGCGGCGGTGGTAGGGCCTACAGCCTCCGGCAAAACACGCCTTGCGGTGGAGCTGGCCAAGGCTTTGGACGGAGAGGTGGTTTCCGCCGATTCCATGCAGATTTATAAGGAAATGGATATCGGCACCGCAAAGCCTGCTGTGGAGGAAATGGATGGGGTGCCCCATCATCTGCTGGATTTTTTGGATCCGTCCTGTGAGTTCAGCGTTGCCCAGTATGTGGAGCTGGCCAGAACGGCGATTGAAGAGATTGCCGACAGAGGAAAGCTGCCAATAGTAGCGGGGGGAACAGGGCTGTATGTCAGCTCGCTTTTGCATAATATTGCTTTTTCAGAGGTAGAAAGTGCCCCGGAGCTTCGTGCCTCTTTGCAGAAGTTGGGGGAGGAAAAAGGAAACCGGTATCTTTGGGAGCAGCTGCAGGAGGTGGACCCTCAGCTGGCGGCGGAGCTGCACTGGAATAATGTGGGGAGAGTAATCCGGGCTTTGGAGGTGTACCGCCTAACCGGTGTGCCCATGAGCGAGCACAAGCGGCTTTCCCGGCTGCAGCCCTCGCCTTACCGGTGCTGTGTTTTGGGGTTAAACTTTCGGGACCGGGGGGAGCTGTATCG
>CATJLA010000040.1 GCA_949741215.1 uncultured Oscillospiraceae bacterium | reverse complement strand
TTTTGTCTAAAACATAGCTTTTGGTCTATATGTTAAAGCGGCTGTTTTTCTCAGAACTCTTGCGGAAAAGGGAAAAAGGGTGTACAATGCCATAGGATAAGCATTTTTGGAAAGAAGGACAGTATGTGATTTTAACATTTGTACGCCACGGAAAGACACCTGGTAACCTTCGCAAAGCATATATTGGGCGAACAGATGAATCTCTTGCCCCGGAAGGAGTGGAGGCTGTCCGTCATTTGCAGTTGGGCCGGTTTGCTCCGCAGTACTGGCAAAAATTATTTTCAAGCCCAATGAAGCGCTGTGTGGAGACAGCGGCCATTTTATGTCCCAGGCAAACACCGTTACTTTTGGACGAGCTGCGGGAAGCTGATTTCGGTATGTTTGAGGGAAAAAGCTACGAGGAATTGAAAGAGCTTCCAGAATATTGCCGCTGGTTGGATTCTATGGGAAACGGAAGTATTCCTGAGGGGGAATCAACTCCGGCGTTCAAAAAAAGATGTTGCGATGCTTTTGAAAAGCTGGCGGATCAGCTTGTTTCTGAACCTTTTGATCAGGTGGGATTTGTGCTTCACGGTGGGGTTATTATGGCGATTATGGAGAGATTTTCTGCTGAACAAAAGCCTTTTTACCATTGGCAGATTCCAAATGCGGCTGTAATTTCCGTTACATTGGAATGTGATTGTTGGAACAAAAAACGACAGTTTTCGGCTACGTTATTTCGCTCAGATAAGCAGTGATTTTATTTTGGAGGCAGCGACAGAAAGACTGCTGTCTTGTCCTACCAATTTAGTATAGATACATATTTTTTGAAAGATCTTACATTTATATATAGAAAAAAAGGAGGGTACATGATGTGGTCAATCGCTGCACTGGCAGTTGGGTATGTGCTGGATTTAATTGTTGGAGACCCTCATTGGTTGCCGCATCCAATTCGTCTGATTGGACGGCTAATTTCCTTAGGAGAAAGTCTAACAAGAAGAGCTTTTCCAAAAACAAAGAAAGGAGAACTGGCTGCAGGCGGTGTGCTTTGCTTTGTGGTTTTAGTGGTTTGTTGGGGGGGGACAGCACTGCTGCTTTGGGGTGCATATTGGTTGAACACCTGGCTTGGTTTTAGTTTGGAGGCTGTACTTTGTTTTTATGCGCTGGCAACAAAATCCCTGCGAGTGGAGAGCATGAAGGTCTATTTGCCGCTGAAGGAAGGTAGATTGGAGGATGCAAGAACCGCTGTTTCTATGATTGTAGGCAGAGATACCCAACGCCTAGACAGTACAGGTGTGGCCAAAGCAGCGGTGGAAACAGTAGCGGAAAATACCTCGGATGGTGTGATTGCGCCGCTGTTTTATCTGGTACTTGGAGGAGCTCCGCTGGGATATTTATATAAAGGAATTAATACGATGGATTCGATGATTGGCTATAAAAACGATTGCTATCTGTATTTTGGACGAGTAGCCGCTCGGCTTGATGATATAGCTAATTTTCTACCATCACGACTTTCAGCGCTGCTTATGCTATTGGCATCAATGATTACAGGTTTTGACTGGAAGAATGGATGGAAAATTTTTAAGCGGGATCGTTTTAATCATAAAAGTCCCAATTCCGCTCAGACAGAAGCAGTTTGTGCCGGTGTACTGCAAGTTCAACTGGCAGGAAGCAGCTATTATTTTGGTAAATTAGTTGAAAAGCCTACTATCGGGGACAAGCTGCGAGCAGTTGTGCCGGAGGATATTCCAAGGGCAAATAGGCTTCTTTATGGAACATCTATTTTAGGCTTTTCTTTCGGAATAGCAATTAAACTATTGTTTATTCTACTTATTTGAGTTCGTTTTTGATATTATTATGAATATATTGTTTGTAAAGCTTTCTAAAAATAGTTTATATTCAAACGAAAGGACGAGACTGTTTTGGCAGAATACCAACATGGAGGCGACATTTATACCGCTTCAGAAATTCTTGGAATTAACAGAGATAAGCTGTTGGATTTTTCCGCAAATATTAACCCATATGGTATGCCGCCCCCTGTGCAGGAGGCCATAGCGATGTCAGCTAAATGGGCGGACTGTTACCCGGATTACAAATGTCGCAGATTAGTGCGCAAGCTGGCCCAGGCAGAAAACATACCAGAGAACTGGGTGCTCTGTGGTAATGGTGCAGCGGATTTGATCTTTCGATTGGTGTTGGCTTGCGGCTGTAAAAAGGCCCTGCTCTCTGCACCTACTTTTGGAGAGTATGAGGCGGCCTTGCGTGCAGTAAAATGTCAAATTTTCTATTATGATTTGAAGGAGCAAAACGAATTTTCGATCAATAGCGATTTTTTTGACTATATCCAGGAAGTTAAGCCGAATGTCCTATTTTTGTGCAACCCCAATAATCCTACCGGTCTGCTGACGTCTGCAACAATGATGGAACAGATTCTTCAATTATGCGAAAGAATCGGATGTCTTTTAGTGGCGGACGAATGCTTCCTTGATTTTGTGGAAAATGGAGCCTTGCATTCCATGAAACCGGCACTGCACTCTCACACAAATCTGGTTATTCTCAAGGCTTTTACCAAGTTATATGCCATGGCAGGAGTGCGGCTTGGGTATTGTCTTTGTTCAAACGTAGATTTGCTGGATCAGATAGAGCGTTGCGGCCAGCCTTGGAGCGTTTCGTCCATAGCGCAGTGGGCAGGGGAGGTAGCTCTTGATCAGGTTGAATATGTAGAAAAAAGCCTAAGAAAAATTGCTGCGGAACGAGAGCGGCTAAAACAGGATCTGACGGCTCTAAATTTTCGGGTATGGAATTCAAAGGCTAATTATCTGTTTTTCAGGACAGGACTGCCAGCTTTGAGTAAGCGGCTTTTGATGAAGGGCATTCTGGTACGTTCATGCGGGAATTATAGAGGGCTGGATGACAGCTACTACCGCATTGCAGTGAAAAAGCCGGAGGAAAATGAGAGGCTTATAGAGGAGCTGAGGCTTATCTGCAGTGGTGTGGAAGAAGGGAAATAAAGCGAATGTTGACAAAAAATCCCCGGAGAAGCCTCTTCGGGGATTTGATTTTGCGCTATTTTGGGAGGATGCGGTGGATTCGTGGGCGAATTCGGTAAAGATAGGCTGTGAGAAGCTGGGTGGCAGCAAAATCGTACAATAGAAAAACAAGATTGCCGGCTCCCAGCAGAATCCATGCGCCATATTTGCCTAATTCACTCATTTCTTCCAGCAGCTCTGGCATTCCAAACAGGTGGATCATAGCGTAATAGCTGCTTATCATGGCAATATTGAACAATAAAAACTTAAAAAAGTATTCTAATGGGCGGAAGGAAAGCTTCTCAAATTTCCCCTTGACAATAGGAAAATAACCGAAAAACACCAGGAACATTACGGTGGCTTCTCGATCCGGCGTTAGAAAAAAAGCGAGAATGGAAACTGCTGTATAACTGCACCAGGCCCATTGATATCCGCATTCCACCACAATAACGCCGGTAAGAAGCCCGGCGAGGCAGGGGAGTGAATAGGTCGCAAAAGGAAATATTCCTGTGGAGAAGAGAAAAATTAGACTTAAAGCCACAAGAATGCCGCAAAAAGCAATGGAAAACGTTGTATTTTTCTTTGAATTTGACACAAAAACCTCCCAATTTGGTTCAATATTGGCTCATTTTTGATGAGTTTTGGGCTTGAAAATTAACGCAGTGCAGTGAAAGTGATTTGACTGGCATTGAGCAGCATGGATTGTATGGCGATGCCTTTAGATTTGCTGCTCAAATGAATAACCACCCCAAGTTTTCTGTTTTTCTTGAAAAGATATTGGAAAAGGGTTAAAGCATGATCAAAACCGGAGGTTTTTTGCTAATCTGCCGATCAAGGAAAACAAAAAATAGAGTAAAATCTATAATGGCGGATAAAAATGTTGCGTTTTTCTTTTCGTTTGCTGTGAAAATGCGCTGGTTTGCTTCTGTTTTGCTTTGTTTTTGGATCATTTTGTCCTGGTTCTTTTTTAGGCTTAATTTGGAGGCTTGAAAAAATAAATCAGCAGTCCCGTCCGGAAAAGGGCATATAAAAATAAGTAGCAAGGAAAGAGGATTAGTCGCGGCGCTCCTCCTCGTTTTGAAAGCACTCACAGTAGCGGCCGGCAAAGGCGGGAGCTTCGTTGTGGGCGTACAGGTGGGAGACGTCCCCAAAGGAGCTGACGCGAAAGCTGGCTATACCTGCCCGGCGTTCCTCTGTAACTACGGTGGTGACTGAGGTGGGCGCAGCGCACAGCCCATGCCACAATACCATGGGGGAAATGTTCAACAGGTGACTTAACAGTACGCATTCCACGCCAAAATGACAGAAAAAGCAGATGGTATCGTTATTGGCGGACTCGGCCCGATACAGCTTGCCTTGCCTGCGGTAGCCGTGACGGGACAGAACTTCATCCAGCCCGCCTGCGACCCAGTCGTATTGGCCTTTGGCGCCTGCTTCTGCGAAAACAGGGGGCAGGTACCAGCGGTCGTGGCAGAAGAAATCCGGGTTGGCTGTCCAGTCCTGTGGGAGCCAGTCCCAGGCGATCGTTTTGCGGTCAGGGATATCCGGACGTTGGATGGGAAGATGAAATTCCCGCAGCCAGAGGCATTCCTCCGCAATTTTGCCTGCTTTTTTCAGGGTGAGGGAAGCGGTGTCCTTAGCACGGCCCAGGGGGGAAACGTAAAAAGCGTTGATAGGCAGCTTTGCCAGACGTTCTGCCAGAAATTCCGCTTCTTTCCAGCCTTTTTCGGTGAGGGAATCGATGGAGTAATCTGGATCGCCATGGCGTACAATCAGCAATTTCATGGTGTCAAACGACCTTTCTTTTTGTGGATCATATTTTTGGAAATACGAAATTCATGATAATGCGCTTCATCCCAGAAAAGGATAGAGGCTAAAGGAAAAACCTCCCCCAAAGTAAGGAAGGTTTTGGTTGGCTGTTGCGTCCAGCAGATTAGCAGCAGGAAATCAGGTCTCCGCCCATGCATTCGCAGCAACAATCGGCACAGAGCAGGGAACTGCAGATGTCACAGCCGCTGCAGCCGTACGTTTGCTGGGAGGTGCGGTAGTCCCCGTGATAGCTTTGGTTGCGGCCGGTAGCACGCTGCCAGTTCATCTGGTTCAGAGCAGAGCGGTACTCCGGGTTGTTGGGGTTCATCCGCAGGGCCTGAGAAAAATAGTTATACGCTTCGTCCAACCAGCCTTTGGTATAGAAAACACTGCCTTTTAAGAAGTGCCATTCTGCATCCCGGCTGGAGGTGGGGATGCCGTCAAGAAGCTCCTCGGCGT
>CATJLA010000039.1 GCA_949741215.1 uncultured Oscillospiraceae bacterium | reverse complement strand
CTGGAAATTGCCCGGCGTGGGATTCAAATTATCCATATTGATATTGACCCGGCGGAAATCGGCAAAAACGTGGGTACGGCTGTCCCGTTGGTAGGTAATGCGAAGATTGTGCTTCGTCAGCTGCTGGACTGCGAGATTACCACCAACACCGCAGAGTGGAGGGAAGAACTGAGCGCCTTAAAAGCCCAGTACTGCCCCGATTTAGCCCCCCGCCAAAACTTTATAAACCCCAAAGCCTTTCTGCGGCTGCTGAGCGAAAAGCTGGACGAGGACGCCGTTTATGTAGCCGATGTAGGCCAGAACCAGATTTGGGCGGCGAATCACCTGGTTATTAAACAGCACCGGTTTTTAACCACCGGCGGCATGGGCACCATGGGGTACTCTTTGCCGGCGGCTATGGGGGCAAAGTTGGCTGCCCCTCAGCGTCAGGTTGTGGCCTCTTGTGGTGACGGCTCCTTCCAGATGATGATGATGGAGCTTGCAACTATGTGCCAGCACAACGTCCCGGTAAAAATTGTGCTGTTCTGCAACGATAAGCTGGGTATGGTAAAGGAAATCCAGCAAAATTCTTACGGAAAGCGATACATCGCCACTTCGCTGGAGGGCAACCCGAGCTTTGTGCAGTTGGCTAAGGCTTACGGTATCGGAGCGGAGGAAATTTCTTCTCTGGACGAAGCGCCTGCCGCTATTCACCGGATGTTAGGGGAGCCCGGCTGTTATCTTCTGTGCTGCCGGGTGGATCCGGACGAGTCTTCAATATAAGGAGGTGCCCGTGATGAAACATACGATTTCTGTTTTGGTAGAGAACCGCGCGGGTGTCCTCTCCCGGATTGCAGGGCTGTTTGCCCGCCGGGCCTTCAATATCGAGAGCTTGGCTGTCGGCGTTACTGAGGACCCCCGGTATTCCCGCATCACCATCATCGTGGAGGGCAACGACTACACGGTGGAGCAGGTGGAAAAGCAACTGAACAAGCTGATTGACGTGATCAAAGTGCGCACCTTAAACCCCTGGGAGCAGATCTGCCGGGAGCTTGCTCTGCTGAAAATTGCCTGCGGGCCGGGGGAGCGGGCGGATATCCTGAACGTGGTGGAGCTGATGGCGGCTAAGATCATCGACGTTTCCCGCAGCACCATCACCATAGAAATCACCGATACTCCCGACCGGGTAGACCTGCTGGAGGAGCTGCTGCGGCCCTTTGGCATCAAGGAGATTGCCCGCACCGGTATGATAGCCCTGCAAAAGGGTACCGAGACGATTTCCGTCTCTAAAAAGTAGCTATCTGGCCCCATTTTATGCCTTTTGGGACGGAGTGGAAGCCTTGGGTGCAAAGCATACAAGAATAAAATTTTGCTCTGACAGGAGGATTTATTATGAACTATCCCAAAATGATTCTCTTTGATTATGGCCATACCCTTTTGTATGAACCGGATTGGGATTCCGTTCGAGGAGATACTGAGCTGCTGAGATATGTTGTAAAAAATCCGAATCACTGTACTCTGGAGGATGTTAGAAAGGGAGCGGAACTGATTTTTGGAAAACATATCGAAAGTATCCGAAAAACAGGATATGAAATTGCCGGTCAGGTTGGCAACAAGGTATTGTATGAGTATCTTGGCATAGAATTTTCCCTCACGCCCCTGGAGATGGAAACCGTTTTTTGGAACGGCGCTTCTATGGGCGCATTGATGCCGGACGCGGATAAAATGCTGGATTATCTTAACCAAAACGGTATCAGAAGTGCTGTTATCAGCAACCTTTTGTGGTCGGGGGACGCTTTAACCCAGCGGCTCAACCGGCTGCTGCCGAATAATCGGTTTGAGTTTGTGATGACCTCAAGCGATTATTTTGTGCGCAAGCCCAACCCTATTTTATTTGAAATTGCCCTGCGAAAAGCCGGCCTCCGCGCCGATGAAGTATGGTACTGCGGCGATAACCCCCAGGCGGATGCGGAAGGGGCTTCTCAGGTGGGGATTTACCCGGTATGGTACGATAACGATACGGACAAAAAGCGCCCTTTGGACGAAGCGCCTAAGTGCGAGCATCTGCATATCCATGAATGGGGCGAAATGATTGATTTGTTGGAGAAAATAAAGCCATAACTCCCTTTTTGGAATGGTGTACCCATTGAAAAATGGCTTGTAACTCTACCTGATAAACAAGGATGTGAAATATGGATATATCTTTCAAATCTGAAAATGAGAAATTTAATTATAGGGTATGTGCTGTGATGATTTCTGAGGATAAAGTCTTGGCGATGCACGATGAGCGTTCACCTTATTACTATTTGCCCGGGGGAAGAGTAGAAATGGGGGAAACAGCAGAACACGCTGTAGTTAGAGAAATTCAAGAAGAACTTGGCGTTACGCTACGGATTATTCGTCCGCTGTGGTTAAACCAAGCATTCTTTACGGAAGATGTAGATCATCTAAATTATCATGAACTTTGCATTTACTTTTTAATGGACGTTATAGGCACAGGCCTATTGGAAAAGGGAAATAAATTTATATCAAAGGAAGGTCATCGAACCCATACTTTTGAATGGTTAGAGTTCAAAAGATTAAAAGAGGAGTATTTCTACCCGCTGTTTTTGAAAAAGGATATTTTTAATCTGCCTAATGAGTTTACCATTCGCACAGAAATTGAGTAAAGCGATAGATACCAGTTTATAGAACGGTTAATCTGTTACAGATTAAATGATTTGTTGGGACTTGAGGGAAAACCGCGGGAACAAAAGCCCGCTGACGTCCCGAAAAAACAAGATAGAAGGAAGATACGCCCGTTGCCGGTTGGAATGCCCTATTTGCCGGGAATGCGCATCAAAATAAAACTGGAGGAATTTACAATGGCAAAGATTTTTTACAAGAACGACTGCGATTTAAGCCTGCTGGACAGCAAGACGGTAGCCATTATCGGCTACGGAAGCCAGGGTCATGCTCATGCCCTGAACCTGCATGAAAGCGGTGTAAACGTAATTGTTGGCTTGTACAACGGCAGTAAGTCCTGGGCTAAGGCTGAGCCCGCCGGCCTGAAGGTGATGACCGCTGCTGAGGCCGCCAAGGCTGCGGACGTGATCATGATTCTGATCAACGACGAAAAGCAGGCTGCCCTGTATGAGGAGAGCATTGCTCCTAACCTGACCCCCGGCAAGGCCTTGGCGTTTGCTCATGGCTTCAGCATCCATTTTGGCCAGATTGTCCCCCCCGCTGATGTAGACGTGTTCATGATTGCCCCCAAGGGCCCCGGCCACACCGTAAGAAGCGAGTATGTAGAGGGCAAGGGTGTTCCCTGCTTGGTTGCGATTCATCAAAACGCTACCGGCCGCGCTTTGGACATCGCCCTGGCTTACGCTGCGGGCATTGGCGGCTCCCGGGCCGGCGTGCTGGAAACTACCTTCCGTGCGGAAACAGAGACTGACCTGTTCGGCGAGCAGGCTGTTCTGTGCGGCGGCGTTACCGCTTTGATGAAGGCCGGCTTTGAAACGCTGGTTGAGGCCGGTTATGCTCCCGAAAACGCTTACTTTGAGTGCATCCACGAGATGAAGCTGATTGTTGACCTGATTTACCAGGGCGGCTTCTCCCGCATGAGATACTCCATCTCCGACACCGCTGAGTTCGGCGATTACGAGATCGGTAAGCGAATTGTTACCGAGGAAACCAAGAAGGAAATGAAGAAGGTCCTCTCCGAGATTCAGGACGGCACCTTTGCCAAGAGCTGGATTCTGGAGAACAAGGTGGGCCGTCCCCACTTCAACGCCTGCCGGAGAACTGCCTCCGAGCATCAGCTGGAGGCCGTGGGCAAGGAGCTCAGAAAGATGTACTCCTGGAACGAGGAGAAATAAGCATAGCAACCCTTGCTTTTCGCAAAAAAGCTCCAGGCTGCGGCTGGCTTTTGGCTGGCTGTGGCCCGGGGCTTTTTGCGTTTTGGGGACGGCACTGCCGTCTGATAGCCTTTTGGTTCTCGGATAAAATAGCTGTCCCCGAGTTTCCTTGGGAAGTGATAAGGTTTTTGCGCAAAAAGGTTTGTAGATCTCTGAATGGAACGCGTCAGCCAACGAGGTTAGCCTCGCCCAAGGCAGCCTCCAGGTGTTTCATATTCATGTACTTTTTTATTGCCCCACTGGGTACCAGCCACATGACGGAGCCTGGCACAGACCAGCATCAGGGCAGAGTTGCCATCCGGGAAAGATCCCACCACGCAGGTGCAGATGCAAATCCAGTGTTCGCTGGGAAAGTCATAATAGGTCAGCGTTTCTTCTACGCAGTCCTCCACCTTCTTGGCCGCTTCATTTAGCTTCATTTCCCGCAACCGGACCACTACGGCCTTAGCTTTTTCACGGGATGCTTTTTTGCTCTCCTGGGCGTGAATCGCCTTAAGCATCTTGGCTACCAGTTTCACCTTGGAGCGCAGCGTTACAGAAAACACATTGCGGTAGAAGTGGACGATGCAGCGCTGGTACTTGGCTTCAGGGAACACCTCGCTCACCGCTTCCAGCATTCAGACACTTATCGCCAACCACCAGTTTTACCCCATTCAGGCCTCGTCCCCGGAGCCACTGAAAGAAACTGACCCAGATGGCCTTGTCCTCCTTCATACCCTCGGCAGCACCTAACACCTCCCGATATCCGTCCTCATTGACTGCAATTGCAACCAAAATCGCAACATTCTCAAACTCTCCGCCCCAATTGCGACGCAGATAAATGCCGTCACATACACATACGGATAGCCTCCACCCTGTAAAGGGCGGTTCCTCCAGTCCTCAATATGGACATACGCTTTCTTATTCAGCTCGCTGATTGTTGCCGGGGATACTTTGCTTCCCCACAACGTTTCCGTGATATCCTCTACACGTCATACCGATACTCCTGCCAGGTACATCTCGATGAGCGCCTCTTCTACACTGCTCTCCCGTCGGCGATACCGCTCGATAATGGCTGTTTCAAAGGAAACGCCCTTCAAGCGAGGGACATGGAGTGTGACATCTCCCGAAGTGGTAGTAAGGTTCCGATCATAGTGACCACTGCGGTAGCCCTGACGGGCTTCGCTGCGCTCGTACCGCGCCGCTTGAGTCAGTTTTTCCGCTTCTTCCTCCAACAACTCGTTGAGTGTCTCCTCTACACTCCCTCGTTCAGTTGTACAATTTTCTCAGGCATGGTTTGTAGTCTCCTTTCAGAATGGTGTGTCGCTGCTTCATTCTACCAGAGGACTGCAAACCTTGTCTCTTTTTTGCCTATTCGTTTTTGCGCATTTTATTTTACCTTATCT
>CATJLA010000038.1 GCA_949741215.1 uncultured Oscillospiraceae bacterium | reverse complement strand
GGAATCATACCGAAACCCGCTGCAAATCATTCAAAATAAGTCGTTGCGAACGGTTAGTACGTATAAAATAGCTGGCTACAAAACGGCTACAAAATTCGCAAGAAACCTATGTACAGCCCGAAATACGTGGATTATTTGGACAAAATGCGTATCGAGAGTGCATTTTATAACCCTAAATCAAAGCCCAGGACTTGAGTGGGAATAAATAGGATAACTAAAAATGGAGCCGTTTGATCTTCACCAATGCTTATTGGGAGCGGCACTTTACTACAGGCTTGTGGTCCGAAGGGTGCATGGGCTTGGAAGCCGCTTGGAGCAAAAGTTCCTGTGGTATTTTGCAGAGTTTTAGGTTATTGCGTAGAGCAAACCGCAGCAGCAAGCCCTGCGACGTCCTAAAAGCACGGATTTTGCAGGCTGCCCCTTGTGCCGGGCGGCAAACTATGCTACAATAAAAGCACCGCAAACCTGCTGAAAAAATACAGAAAAGGGGTGATTTACATGAAAATGATTCGTGTATGGAGGGCCCACGAGATTTGACCCTCCAATAAAAAATGGAGGTCTCAAAAATTGATTGCATTAGTGGATATCAATGAACAAAACTGGCAGAAAATTGCCGCTTTAAGCGTTACTGAGGAGCAAAAAGCCTTTCTGGACCGGCCTATTGGCATTGTTGCCAGAGGATATGCTTATCGTTCCAGCCGCGCAAAGGTTATTGGGATTGCCAATAAAGAGCAACTAGTAGGCGTAGCTTTAGTGAAGGATATGGATGAAGAACCCGCCTGCTATGACCTGCAGCAGTTTATGATTGACCAGCACAGCCAAAACAAAGGGTATGGAACCGAGGCCCTGCGTCAAATTTTAACTCAGCTTTCCCAGGAAAGAAAATATGACTGCGTGGAGGTATGTGTCAACAAAAAGGATGCTGCTGCGCTGCATATGTACGAAAAAATTGGCTTTATTAATACAGGCTATATTGACGAAAGGGTTCCGGATTGTCTCAACCTGATGTACAACTTTCCCCAACAGCATGAGGCTTTTACCGATGTCCTGCTCTCGGAGTTCACATCTTCCCAGTTTCAAGCGGCTTTTCGCCAATATTTTGATGAGCTTGGTATAACCGTTAAAAACTGGGCAGAGCTTTTTCAGGAAATGAATGACGACACCGGCAACTTAGCTTATCTGCGTACTGACCAAAACGGCGGCGTCATCGGTTTTCTGCAATTTAAGCCTATTCTCTTTACCAGCTGGTTTTTTGAAGAAACCTGCGGCTTTATCCGAGAGTTTTGGATAGCCCCAGCCTACCGGAACCAGTATCACGGCAGTTCCCTTCTGCATCTGGCAGAACAGTATTTTGTTCAAAATAACATTCGCACCAGTATTTTAACTACCAACACCGCTTCCCGATTTTATGAGAAAAACGGTTACATAATCGCACCTGGCTGCAAAGCCAAAAACCGAGATTCTGTTTACCTTAAGCATCTCTAAATCAGGACGTAACTGCTGGGGCATTTCAGCAGGTTTTGGGGAATAGCTCTACCCTTTTTGCGGTATTTTAAGGTTCGCACTGCACAACGGCGAGCACCAACGTCATAAAAGCAAAACCGAGAGACAAGACTCCTCTCTTGCCTCTCGGTTTTCTTTATGCTAAAATCTGCCGAAGAGTATCCATAAGCTTATCCACCTCGATAGGCTTACCTAAATGACCGTTCATTCCAACTGCGATAGCATGCTTTTTGTCCTCTTCAAAGGCGTTGGCTGTCATGGCAATGATGGGGATTTCTGCCAGCCGCTTATCCTCCAGCTTCCGGATTTGCTGGGTAGCCTCATATCCGTCCAAAACTGGCATTTGAATGTCCATCAAAATTAAATCATATCGATCTTGCTCTGAAGCCAGAAACTTTTCTATCGCCTCAGCACCGTTAGCGGCAATATCTACCCGAAAACCAGCTTCTTCCAAAATTGTTGCGGCAATCTCCTGGTTTAATTCATTATCCTCTGTTAAAAGAATATGTTTGTTTTGGAACATATCTTCCACACAGGTTTTTGCTTTTTCTTCTGTCTTTTGGTGTGCATTTGTCAACGCGGTTCGCAGCTCAGAAAGAAACAGCGGCTTGGAACAAAAGGCAGTTACACCAGCTTCCTCCGCCTCTGCTTTCACATCGGACCAATCGTAAGCGGTGAGAATAATAATGGGCCGGCTGTCTCCTATTAGCTTTCGGATACGGCGCACTACCTCAATCCCATTCAAGTCCGGCATCATCCAGTCAATTAGATAAACATGGAATTCGTCCTCCTGCTCCAAAGCTAACCTGGCGCGCAACACTGCCTCCTTACCGGAGGTAGTCCATTCAGATCGCATTCCTATACTTGTCAACATTTTTGTGACGCTGGCACAGGTATTAAAGTCATCATCCACCACCAGAACCCTCTGATCCACCAGTTCCGGAATTTTTTCCACCGCACATCCCTTACCGGTCAGTCGAAATCGGAACAAAATGGTAAACTCTGTTCCCTTCCCCTCTTCACTCTCTACTGTAATAGTACCGTTCATCATGTCCACGATGTTTTTAGTAATGGTCATCCCCAGCCCGGTACCCTGTATTCCGCTGACAGTGGAAGTCCGTTCTCGCTCAAAAGGCTCAAAAATATGCTTTTGGAACTCTTTACTCATTCCGATGCCAGTATCCCGTACTCGGAACTCATATTGGGCAAAGCCCTCTGGTGCACCGGATTTTTCTGACACCCGAACGCTGATAGAGCCATGAGGTGGTGTAAACTTCAGCGCATTACTTACCACATTGAGTAGCACCTGATTGAGGCGCAACTTGTCACAAATAATATTTTCATCCACCACATCCATAGTATCAATAGAAAACTCCATTTGTTTTGCATGAATATCTGCCTGCACAATGGTTTTCAGGTTATGCATTACCTCAGTCAGGCTGCAAGGAGCTTCCTGAATCCGCACCTTCCCGCTTTCAATGCGGCTCATGTCCAAAACATCGTTGATCAATGAAAGCAGATGGTTGCTGGAGGACATGATTTTAGCAAGATAATCTGCCACCTGTTCCCGGTTATCAATATGGGAGGCCGCCAAGGAAGTAAAACCAATAATCGCATTCATGGGGGTGCGGATATCATGGGACATATTATTCAAAAAAACAGTTTTTGCTCGATTGGAATACTGGGCCTGCTCCAGAGCTTCTTCCAGCTGTTTTCGTTGTTCCTCCATCTGCTGGTTTGTTTCTTTGTTCTGAGTAATATCCACAAACATTCCTACATAGGTGATAGGCGTACCATCCTCCCGACGGGAAAGCTTACCGGCAGCACGAAACCAACGATATCCCTGGTTTTTCGTCAGCATTTGGTACTCCACATCATAGATTTTCTTGCCAGTATAGTCGGCAATGGTGCTGTAATATTCATTCAACACCCGGTCTCGATCCTTTATATGTAGCAAATTAACCCAGGACTCTAACCGATTGGGAAAATCCACCGAGTTGCGATATCCCAACATTTTCCGGAATTCATCGCTCCAATAAACACTTACCATCTCACCCTGCTCGTTAAATTCCATCATCCACATGCCAGACTGCAAAATCTCATGGACAATTTTCAGCGAAGTACTTTCATGCTCCAGCCTCTCCAGAGCAATCAGTCTCTCTCGAGCCAGCCGCGCAGACCGCTCCTCATTCAACTGACGTAAGTGCTTATCAGTGGCATCCTCTACAAAAACGTAGAAGACATCACCATACAAATCTGTCCTTACAAAATGGCCATAATCCTCCAGCCAGCGTATGCTCCCATCCTTACGAACAATTCGGTACTCCACATAGTCCAAATCATTGTCATGTTCAAAAATCTGGCTTTTTATGCTTTCAGAGATCCTTTCCCAATCATCAGGATGCACCAATCCACGGAACGAACCGCCAGTATGGCGCAAAAAATCCTCCATATTCTCGCAGCCGTATATCTGTATCAAGGACTGATTGGCATAAATCAGTTTTTCTGCTTCATCCGCGTGATAGATAAAAAACCCCCCAGGCATACCAGCTGTTACCTGCTCAATAACCGGGAAGGTTTCCTCGCTGAATACCAGAGACTCACTTTTTTTCTTTTTATACTCTTTCATGTAGCTTTACCTATCCACTTTCTTAGGGGCTGCTCCCGGCTGCCTAAAAGCAACTCCGCAATTTCATCATTCTGCCAACTGTCTCTCAATAGTTTTTAGGACGGGACTGCAACAAGAAATCTTCTGCCCTATGCCGCCAGACCAAAAACTATTATTATACCTAAGAAAAAGCATAAAACTGCCCTGCTCTAGGACGTCCACTTAGCCTAACCGGCGCTTCATCTGCTCAGCATTAGCAGCAAAGCCAACCGCAGTTTCCGCCGTAATTTTACCCTGCTTGTAAAGGTTCAGGATGGACTGATCCATAGTGATCATGCCCTCGGCACTACCGGCAGCAATAGCATTGTCAATCTGATGAGTTTTGCTGTCCCGGATCATACTGCGAATCGCACTGTTCATCTGCATAATCTCAAAGGCAGGCACCAAAGCGCCTTCCTTACTAGGCAACAGCTGTTGGGAAACCACTGTGTGCAGTACCATACTTAGCTGTACCCGAACCTGATCCTGCTGATTGCTGGGAAAGGTGTCCACAATTCGGTCAATAGTGTTTACCGCTCCCTTGGTATGCAAGGTCGCGATGAGAAGATGTCCCGTTTCCGCTGCCGTCATAGCGGTGTGAATAGTCTCCTGATCCCGCATTTCTCCCAGCAGAATCACATCCGGCGCCTGGCGCAGGCATGCCCGCAGTGCAGAACGGTAGTCCTCCGTATCAATGGAAATTTCTCGCTGGCTTACTACGCTTTTCTTGTCCCTGTGCAGGTATTCAATAGGATCCTCTAAAGTAATGATATGGCTTTCCCTGGTCTGATTGATCTGATCAATAATACAAGCCTGAGTGGTAGACTTACCACTGCCGGCAGTACCAGTTACCAACACCAATCCATGGGTCAGCTCCGCCAGTTTCATCACCTGCTCAGGAATACCCATTACCTTCCAGTCTGGAATATCAAAGGCAACCACCCGCACTACTGCCGCCATAGAACCTCTTTGGCGATAGGTATTTACACGAAACCGAGCAAGATTAGGCACTGAAAGGGAAAAATCAT
>CATJLA010000037.1 GCA_949741215.1 uncultured Oscillospiraceae bacterium | reverse complement strand
TGTTCCGCCGGTTGTTTCCATACGAAACCCGGTTTTTGTTTTCTCAATCCCGGTAACCTGATGGTTTAACAACAGCTCTACGCCGTTTTTCACCGCCACCTCGCCCAAAGCGACAGCCATTTCCCAGGGAATTACCACCGCGCCCTCCGGGGCATACAGAGATCCCTTGATCTCCGGGTTCAGGTTGGGCTCCATGGCAAGGGTTTCCTCTGGGGAAAGCAGCGAGAGCCTCTCCACACCGTTGGCCTTGCCCCTGGCAAAAAGCTCCTGCAGGGTTGTCATATCTTGATCGTCAAAGGCCAAAACCAGCGAGCCAATCTGCTTGTAGAGCACCGAAAGCTTAGGGCAAAGCTCCTCATACAGCTTTGCGCCAATCCGGTTATATTTTGCCATCAAGGTGCCTGGCTTTGGGTCGTAGCCTGCATGTACAATGCCGCTGTTGGCCTTGGTGCTGCCATTGGCCAGATCATTTTCCTTGTCCAGCAGCGCAACTTTCCAGTTGTACTGAGAAAGAAAATATGCTGCCGATGTCCCTGTAATGCCCGCCCCGATAATCGCTACGTCATACATGAGAAAACGCCTCCTTAATATATTCAGTAACAGGTTGCCATATTGTCGTCCTGCCATTCTGCCGGACGGGAGTGCATCTCTGCGTCCCGGGCTATGCGGAGAAGATTCCAGCAATAGGATAGCAGAATTTTGGGTAAAAATCAACAGCTGATTTGTGCAGATTGTCAGCCAAAATAAGTAATTTCGGTATGAAAAATAGGATCTCCCGGTTGTGGCAGAAGGAGTTTTTTAAATTGAGATTGATTTGCAGGGCTGTTGACGGTATAATGAAGCTATCGGCAGCTCTATTTTCAGTAAGAGAACAAACGAATTATCAGTAGCGTTTATTTATAGAGTGTACGAAGAAACCAACCCGTTTATAACCCTATCAACATACAAAGCGAGAAGGAGCTGATAACAAAATGGAGTCTTTATACTTACGCCTGCTGCGCCAGTGGTGCGACGGGCTGCTGAACCATCAGCTGCAGGGCACCGGGATAGCGGCAGCAGACGGCGGACTAATCTGCCCTGCCTGCAAGCATATTCATGGACGCTGCCCCGATGCGATTTACGCCTTGACCTGTCTGGCAGACCATACTGGGGAGGAAAAATACCTGACCGCAGCCAAACACCTGTTCCGATGGTATGACAACCTGCTTTGCGACGACGGGTCAGCCTATAACGATGCCAATGGCTCCTGGAACGGCATTACTACCTTTGCGGTTGCAAGCCTATGCGAAACCCTTGTGCACCACGGGCATCTGCTTACGTCCCAGGAAAAAAGGCAGTTTGAAGAGAGAATGAGCACCATGTGCCGCTGGATTACCGATACCATCGGGCCAGGATTCTCCAGCAATATCAACTATGTGGCGGCCAGCGCGGCAACACAGGCGATGGTGGGACAATATTTTGGCAGGGAAGATCTGTTGGATCGGGCAAAAGCCGCTGCTGCCTATGTGCTTGACCGGTTTACCGAAAACGGGTTGTTGTACGGCGAGGGTGTGCCCCACGATTTGGTAACGCCCCGGGGCTGCCGGCCGGTAGACATCGGGTATGATGTGGAGGAATCGGTGCCATTGATGATCCGCTATGCCTTAGCCGCAGAGGACTATAAAGCGCTGGAACGTCTTACAGAAATACTGCGGCAGCAGCTGGCGTTTATGCTGCCGGACGGAGCCTGGGACAACAGCTTTGGTACACGGTGTGCAAAATGGACCTACTGGGGCAGCCGTACCTCTGACGGATGCCAGGCAGGATATGCTCTCCTTGCGGACAAAGATCCAATGTTTGCTGCCGCGGCATACCGTAACCTGAAGCTGATGGAGGCCTGTACTCATAACGGTCTGCTGTACGGCGGTCCAGAGTATCACAAACATGGAGAGCCGCCCTGCATTCATCATACCTTTACCCACGCAAACGCCATTGCCGCCGCTTTGGATGCAGGCATTGAACGGTATGACGTAAGCGCTCCTCTTCCGTGGGATGCTGATCGACAGGCGGTTTGCCGCTTTCCGGAAATAGACACCTACAAGCTAAGCCTAGGGGAGTGGCGCGCCACCATAACCAGCTATGATTTCTGGGTGGACAGAGGCCATGCTACCGGCGGAGCTATGACCCTGTTGTGGCATAAACGATTAGGGCCGGTGCTGCTTTCCTCGGTGTTGGATTACCAGATGCTGGAGCCTCTTAATATGCAACTGACCTTGAAGAAAAGCTGTCATCGTCCCTTAACGCCTCGTCTGGAAATAAACAGGGAAGGCAAGAGGTATTCCTTTTGTTATGATCAGAAAGCAGAGATCCGGGAGGAGCATACGGAGGGGAAAATCACAGTTACCACCATTGCCCGGCTGGTTTCACTGGAGCAGGAGGAGCTTCCGGAACCGGTTGGGTGCAGGGTTGTCTATGTCATTACCCCTGGCAGTGTACGGATAGAAGCAAAGCTTTCCGGCAAATTTGAGGGGGCCCGTTTTGTTCTGCCGGTTATTGCGGACGAAGCGCAGCTTTCCGGTGCAGAGCTGTGCGGAAAGCCGGAGGAGATTTTCTTTTTAACCGGCGGCTTTTGCGCCAGAGAATTTGTGCTTTTGCCCAATGAATCCGGCTTTGTGTGGGCACAGATTGATGTCTGAAAGGCTGTATGATGCCTCCACGCCCCCAAAAAGATGCGTGCAGACCGCCAAATCAAGGCTTAATAGTGACAAGTAACTATTTGCCGCAGAGGGCGGCGTGACCGAGTGTCACGCCGTCTTTCTACGTCCATAGGTAGTTTCCGTTATAACAGGTTCGCTGATTTCCGGTACTTCTACTTCCTCCAGGAAGTTGAAAACGATTTTGACTTTCTGCGTCCGTTT
>CATJLA010000036.1 GCA_949741215.1 uncultured Oscillospiraceae bacterium | reverse complement strand
GAGGAACTGATTACCCACCGGTACCCCTTATGTCAGCTGAATGAGGCTATGGAGACCAATGTGGCCCAGAAGGGGATTAAAATTGCCTATGTGGCGCAGTAAAAGGGCAAGGAGGTAAGGCTGTATGGCATTGGGGCTGATCGAGGTGTTTGGGTTTACCACTGCCGTTGTGGCGGCAGACGCCGCTGCCAAGGCTGGGAATGTCCGGATTGTGGCGGTGGATAACAACAAGCCTGCCGCAGGGGATTCTGCGGAGGTGCCGCTGGTAATGGTGGTAAAGCTGGAAGGTCCGGTTGCCGATGTGGAGCAGGCGGTTGCCGCCGGGGCAGAGCAAGCCAGGCTGCGGAACCTGTATATTACCTCCCATGTGATTGCCCGGCAGGAAGAGGATACCAATAAGCTTGCCCGCTTAACCAAGGCGGGCAGGGATAAATTAAACAAAGCCGTAACAGACGGTAAAAGTTGAAAGGAGTTATACATATGTTGGAAGCATTAGGAATGGTGGAAACCAGAGGTTTGGTAGCGGCTATTGAGGCGGCGGACGCTATGGTAAAGGCTGCAAATGTTACTTTGATCGGGACCGAGAAAATTGGCTCCGGGCTGGTAAGCGTGATGGTACGGGGCGACGTTGGCGCGGTAAAGGCGGCTGTTGAGGCCGGCGGTGCGGCTGGCTCCCGGTTGGGCGAGATTGTTGCTACCCATGTGATCCCCAGACCCCATGCGGATGTGGAGAAGATTCTCCCTTCTCTCCAGTAATGCGGGGAGGCCGTTATGGAAAAGGCCATAGCGCTGCTGGAGGTGCAGTCTTTGACTGCTGCCATTGAGGGGCTGGACGCGATGCTGAAGGCTGCCCAGGTCACTTTCGTCCATGTGGAAAAAAGGCTGGGGGGCCGGCTGGTTACTGTGGTGGTGGACGGGGAGCTTTCCGCCGTGACTGCTGCGGCCGAGGCGGGCAGGGCGGCTGCTGCCCGGGTGGGCAAGGTAAAGCTTTGCGAGGTGATTGCGCGGCCTCATGAGGAAATCAAAAAGCTGATCTATACTGACTGAGCTGCGGTTGTTTTTCCGGCATCTGTGCCGAAAAGGAAAGGCAGCCGCGGTTGACGGCAGCAGCTGGGGACGTAAGCACTGTCAGCGCAGTTTTGTGCTTTGGGGGCTTTCATCGCAGCTGTCATAGGAGGTACTGCAATGGCAGAGGAAACAAAAGCTACAGGGAAAAGGCGTTCCGGAAGAGGAGGAGCAGGTTCCGGGCAGTCTGTACAGCCTGAGACAGTACAGACTGCCGCACCGGAGCCGGCGGCGCCGGAAAAAATGGAGCACTTGGCACAACCCAAAGAAATGATGAAAACGGAGGCAAAGCAAATGATGGAAGCATTAGGAATGGTAGAAACCAGAGGTCTGGTTGCTGCGATTGAAGCGGCGGACGCTATGGTGAAATCTGCGAATGTGACGCTGATCGGCACCGAGAAGATTGGTTCCGGGCTGGTAAGCGTGATGGTACGGGGCGACGTTGGCGCGGTAAAGGCGGCTGTTGAGGCCGGCGGCGCGGCGGCCTCCCGCTTGGGAGAGGTGATTGCCACCCATGTGATCCCCAGACCTCATGGGGATGTGGAGAAGATTCTTCCCTCTATCCAGTAAAATGGCGGAAAACGCTGCCGAAAAGATCAAGAGTGAAAAGAAAAGGTAGGGGACAGGTGTTTTGCGGCATGCTGTGGGCTTGTGGGGCTGAGGTATGCCGCAGAACATGGGGTGTTGCCAGAGAATCAAAAGGGCAGGACGTCGGCTGAGAAAAATGCCCGGAATGGATTTGATAAAATGCCTGAAAGAGGGTTTTATGAAATGGATTCCGGGAAACGGATAGGAAGGGGCGGACAAGAAAATGCAGGTAGATCAGGAACTGGTTGCGAGGGTGGTAAAGGAAGTTTTGATCCGGCAGGAGCAGGATATTTGGATGGTGCCGGTAGGGGTTTCCAACCGGCACATCCATTTGACGAGAGAGGATTTGGACACCCTGTTTGGCAAGGGATATGAGCTTACCAAAATGAAGGATTTGATGGGGGATGATTTTGCCGCCAAGGAGACGGTTACTATTGTGGGGCCTTCTTTACGTCCGATTGAAAATGTGCGGATTTTAGGGCCGGTGCGGAAAAAGAGCCAGGTGGAAATCTCCCGCACCGATACCTTTGTACTGAAGGTAAATGCGCCGGTTCGGGCTTCCGGGGACGTGGCTGGTTCGGCGGGGCTTACGGTGATCGGGCCGAAGGGAGTGCTTTCCCTGAAGGAGGGGTGCATCATCGCCAACCGGCACATTCATATGCTGCCGGAGGAGGCAAAGGCTTTGGGCTTGACAGACGGGGATTATGTGGATGTGGAAGCTCAGGGAGAGCGCCGCACCCGGTTTTATGACGTCCAGGTACGGGTTTCGGAGAAGTTTCGGTTTGAGATGCACATTGATACGGACGATGCCAATGCTGTAGGACTGAAAAACGGCGCAAAGGTTCGGATTGTGAAGCGGTCCGGTGTGTGAAACCATAGGAAAAGGGGCGAACAGGGTGCTTTTGGGGATTGTGACAGGGAATATCGTTTCTACCCGCAAAAATGAGGCTATGGTGGGCTTTAAGCTTTTAGAGGTCCATGTGATGGAAAACGGAGGATTTGTAGAACGGTATCTGATTGCGGTGGACACGGTGGGGGCCGGCATTGGAGAAAAGGTGCTGGTTACCGCAGGCTCTGCCGCCCGGGTGGCTGCCGGCCGGGAATGCCCGGTGGACGCAGCGATTGTGGGAATTGTGGATAACTGAGCTTTGCCGGGAGCTTGCTTTGCGGACAGGCGAAACGCTGAACAATTGGTTTTGGCGGGAAGAAACGGGGCTTTCCGGGAGGTTCCTGCAGGGGCTGATGCGGAAGGCTGCTGCGCAGTTTTCAGGCATTTGTTGAAAAACGCTGTTTGTGGGCTTAGGTTGTCCAAAAAGGATGGGGACAGAAAATGAAGATAGAAGAACTGAAACAGGCTGTTGCGTCTGCCGGAGTGGTGGGGGCAGGTGGCGCCGGGTTTCCCTTGGCCTTTAAGCTGCGGGATGATCTGGTGGATACGCTGCTGATCAATGGGGCGGAGTGCGAACCGCTGGTTTACTCGGATTATTATATTTTAAAGCACTGCCTGGACCGGGTGGTGCAGGGCGCTGAGGCTGTTATGGAGGCCACCCATATTCAGAAGGCTTATTTGGCGGTGAAGGAGCATAACGCAAGGCTGCTGGGGCTTAGTCAGGGGCAGAGGATTGGGAAAGGCGTGTTCGTCCATGAGCTGCCCAACGTTTACCCGGTGGGGGATGAGGTGATCCTTACCTATGAGGTTTTGGGACGGGTTGTGCAGCCGGGCAGTCTTCCGTTTACGGCGGGGGTTATTGTTTCTAATGTGGAAACCATGCTGAACACCGCCAACGCCTTGGAAAACGAGCCGGTTACCCGGAAGTGGGTGACGATTTCCGGCAAGGTGCCCCAAAAGCTGCAGCTTTGCCTGCCGGTAGGGCTGCGGGTAGGGGAGCTGTTTGATCGTCTGGGCATTATAGTGCCGGAGGACTGCGTTGTGATAGACGGCGGGCCGGCTATGGGCAAGGTGATTTCTCCGGAGGCGGCGGTAATTACCAAAACGACGAAATCACTGCTGGTGTTGCCTAAGCTTTCGCCAGCGGTTGCAGGGAAAATTGCCAATTTGAGCACGGTGCTGAAAAAGGCTTCCTCCGTGTGCTGCCAGTGCAGTATGTGTACGGATCTTTGCACTAGGGCGTTGCTGGGGTATCCCATTCAGCCCAGCAGGACGGTGCGCTCGGTGGCGGCGTATTCGGCAGAAAACCCGGGGGATTATTTGACGGCCCAGCTATGCAGCGGCTGCCGGGTGTGTGAGCTGATGGCTTGCTGCCAGGGGATCAGCCCGGCCTCGGTAATGGGGGCAATTAAGCAGGAGCTTGCGGCGAATAAGATGCGCTATGTCCAGGAGGGGAAAGAGGCGGCTGCCTTGCCGGAGAGGGAGTATCGGATGATACCCTCGGAGCGATTCCAGGAGAGAATTGGTGTGCGGGAATTTGACGGGATGCCTAAATTTGAGGAAGATATGGATTGGACGCCTAAAAAGTTGGTTTTTCCCCTTACCCAGCATGTGGGCAGGCCTGCGGTGCCGGTAGTGAAGCCGGGAGACAGGGTACAAAAGGGAGACTTGCTGGCAAAAGCGGCAGAGGGAGGGCCTTCTGCTGCTGTACATGCCTCCTTGGGGGGCGTTGTAGAACGGGTAGATGAGAAAAAAATAATTGTGACTGAGGTGAGCTGAGATGATTTACGCAATTGGTGTGGCAGAGCTGAAAAGCATTGCCAAGGGGGTAGAGGCCTGTGACGAAGCGCTGAAATCGGCAGGTGTGCATATTGTATCGGCTCAGCCGGCCTGCCCGGGAAAATATGAGATTATTTTAAGCGGCCAGATTGCCGATGTACAGGCGGCTGTTGACCGGATTAAGGCCAATTATGGCAGTTATGTGATAGACGCTGTCCGGCTGGGGCGGGTGGACCAGCGGGTAATCAAGGCGCTGATGGGTGCTCCTGTCGCTGCATCCAAGGGGGCTTTAGGCATTGTGGAGACCTTTTCCGCCGCAAGTATTATTGAGGCGGCTGATACAGCGATCAAGGCGGCCACGGTGGAGATTATGGAGCTGCGTATTTCCCGGGGAATGGGAGGCAAGGGCTTTTTAATGCTTACCGGGGCTGTTGGGGACGTGACTGCGGCGGTGGAAGCCGGCAGCAATTACGCCAAAAGCCAGGGACTGCTCCATAGTCTGCAGGTCCCGGCGCACCGTTTCCTCCGTTACCTGCCCCAGCTGGGCCAAAGCTGTCACAGTAACAATTCCCTTTTCATTGATAGTATCCAAAAACAGCTTTCTT
>CATJLA010000035.1 GCA_949741215.1 uncultured Oscillospiraceae bacterium | reverse complement strand
TTACCTCGGTTTCGTAGCCTGCCTCCATATCTGTGATAAAGTCATGGGCGGAAACAGTTTTGCAGGCAGACTCGATTTCCGGCTGGACAGCATCCAGCTTGCCGTAGCGCACGTTGTCCGCAATGGTACCGGAGAAGATGAAGGTGTCCTGCAGCATAATGCCCATCTGGCTGCGCAGGGATTTTAAGGTAACCTGAGAAATATCATGGCCATCTACCAGCACCTGCCCGCTATTCAGGTTGTAAAACCGGGAGAGCAGGTTGACAATTGTGGTTTTGCCTGCGCCGGTAGGCCCTACAATAGCAATGCTCTGGCCGGGCTGCACATGAAAGCTCAGGTGGTTGAGTACCTTGGGGGAATCCTCCTCGTAGGAAAAGACTACATCCTTAAATTCCACCTCACCGGTAATTCTGGGCAGCTCATAGGCATTGGGAGCATCTTCAATTTCCACCGGTTCGTCCATGGTTTCAAAAATGCGTTCCAGATAGGCAATGGTATTGATAAAGCTGTTGTACAGGTTAGAAAGATTGGTGATAGGCTGCCAGAACCGAGAGGCATAGTTGCCCATGGCCCATAGAACGCCAAAGGTAACCGTAGTAGGATACACAGTAAGACCTACAGCATACACCAGGCCCAGCACAATGGCAGAGATGTTATTGGTGGAAAACCAAACCAGGTTGGAGATATAAGTGGCTTTCATCCATGCCTTGCGGGAGTTGACGCACAGCTTGTGGAAAATCCCCTGGTTTACCTCTTCCCGAGTGAAAATCTGAGTTACCTTCATGCCTGTGATGGTTTCCTGCAGGTAGGCATTCAAATTAGAGTTTTTGTTGGACCCCCTCTGCCAGGCCCAGCGCTGCTGTGGCTTGATAGAGAAGATAATCACCATCAAAACCGGCAGGCCCGCAAAAATAATCAAAGCCAGCTGAGCATGCATGCTGAACATAAAGCAGGCGATAAAAATCAGGTTCAGCAGGTCCAAAATAAAGTTGATAATACCGTTGGAAAGCATATCCGAAACATTGTTGACATACTGCACTACCCGCACCAAACTCTTTCCGTGAGGGCGGTTATCATAGTAGGAGAATGGCAGAATCTGCAGCTTTGCAAACAAATCCCGCCGGATCTCGAAGATAATCCCCTGCCCTACCCTAGTCATAATCCGGGAACGCAGGGTAGTCATAATCGTCTGGGTAAGCATGGCCAGCGCAATCAGCGCACCAAAGAAAAGCAGCTGCTTAATATCTCTGTTCGGCACACTTTCGTCCATGATCATTTGGGTCAGCATAGGGGTAACCAGCGCCACCAGAATGCCGATGGTATTCAGCACAAAGGCCAGCACCATCTTGCCGGTATATCTTTTTATGTAGACACCGCTGCGCTTGAGGTGCTCCATACTAAATGGAGTTTCCAGCTTTTCGTCTACATCAAACTTATTTCTAGCCATAATTCTCCTCCTTTTTCAAGCACACAGCGCTGTTCAGCCCTGGGCGACGGGCTGCAGATCCATGCCGCTGTTCTGGATCTTATAAACCTCACTGTAATAGCCATTGTTCTGCAGGAGCTGCTCATGGGTGCCCATCTCAGCAATTTTGGCATTATCCAGCACAATAATTTGGTCCGCCTTGCGCACCGAGGAAATTCTCTGGGCAATAATAATTCTGGTGCAGTCAAAGTCCAGCTGGTCCAGCTGCCCCTGAATATACTTCTCCGTCTCCATATCCACCGCAGAGGTCGTATCGTCCAAAATCAACAGGGACGGTCGGATAGCCAACGCTCTGGCCAAAGCAATTCTCTGCTTCTGCCCGCCGGAAAGCCCTACGCCCCGTTCGCCAATAATAGTATCATACCCCTCTGTCATCTTTTTAATAAACTCGTCCGCATCAGCAATTTTGGCAAAGCGATGCACTTCCTCCTCACTCATCTCCGGCTCGCCGTAACACACATTGCCCTCGGCAGTGTCAGAGAACAGGAACACATCCTGCGTCGCCATGCCAATATGCTTGCGCAGGGCATGGAGATCCCAGTCCTTTACGTTCACGCCGTCCACCAGCACCGCACCCTCCTGGACGTCATAAAAACGGAGAATCAGGTTGGCAATGGTAGTTTTGCCGCAGCCGGTTGCCCCCATAATGGCAAGGGTTTCTCCCTTTTTCAAATGAAAAGAAACATGATCCAGAACCGTGTGCTTTCCAAAGCGGAAGGTAACATCCTTAAACTCAATATCCGCATCCATCTTCTCACTGGAATAGGCGTTATCCTTGCTTTGAATGGCAGGCGCCTGATAATAAACCTCTATCACCTTATTGGCAGAGGCAAAAAAACGCTGCAGGTCGTTTAAGTGCATACCCAAAGTACGCACCGGGTCTGCCAGCGCCCAAGTGAATCCGGAAAGGCCCATCAGCTCCCCGGCGGTAAGACGTCCGTTGATAATAAACAGGCCGCCCACCACCGCGGTAATAATGGTCATGGAGTTTGCCGCCATTTCCAGGTAGGGGGAAAACTTCAGCCAATATAGGTTTACAAAGACGTTTCCGTCCCGGTAGGCCTTATTCTTCTCATCAAACTTAGAGATTTCGTAGTCCTCCCGAGCAAAGGCCTTGATCCCCTTGTTGCCGGAAATATTCTCCTGGGCGGCAGTGTTCAGCTGGGTCAGCTTTTCACGCAGTCCTACATACAAAGGTTTTACCTTTTTGGAATAGAATACCGTTGCCACCAAAATAAACGGGGTAATCGCCAGCAAAATCAAGGTAAACAGCCAGTCGGTGCTGAAAAAATAGACAATGCCTACAGTAAACACCACAAAAGCGTTAATCAGCATCCGGAAAATATCAGCGATGGAAAACCGAACCATGTCCATATCACCGGTAAGGCGGGTCATCAGGTCGCCGGTACGGTTATGGTCGTAAAAATCCATGTCGTTGGCCTGAAGATTATCATAAATCTTCTCCCGGATATTCTGAATCGTCCACTGGGAAACATTGTTGCACAAAATAATCATGGTATAGCCGATCACTGTACGCACCAGTGTAATAATACACATGGCAACCACCAGCGGGATCAGCATTTCCGGCCGCTTCACCGTCTCCCCTGCGCTGTTTGTCACGCCAACCACCACGTTGTCAATAATCGCCTGGGTAATTCTGGGGTTGATTACCGACATGGCCGGAAAAATCAGGGACAAAATCAGGGCAAAAACATACTGCTTTTTTTGCTTGCCGATGTTGTGCCACACCCATTGGATCTGGAACATGGAGTTCTCCCTCCTACTCTCTCTCTTCAAATTGTGTGCCTTTGCCGAAACTCCCGGACAAAGGACTCTTTTTCCGCCGGGTTTGAGAAATTTTCTCTTTCTACAGCATCATTCCCCGCCCCGGCACTTTAGCTCAGCAGTATCTTATCACATCTGAACAAAAAGTCAATTTTAGTAAATAAGACATAATCTATCGTAAAATCCTCGTGATAGCTCTTACATATTAGATATAAATCTATATGTTTTGTAAAAATTGCCCTATGACGCAACTGCAAATTCGTCACTATCCCGGTTTTGGAAAAAACCTCTTTTTTTCTGAAAGAAAATCAAAATACAACAAATTTGATACAAAACAAACAAAACGCTTTTTTGCTAACACATGGGTATTTATTAGACGATTTTCTCTCCCCAAATCCTCCCCTTCTTTTCAAAAATACCGGTAAATTTTCTAAAAAACACTTTTATTTTTTTTCGAAATAGAGTATACTGGAACTGTTGCGGTTATCAAAAGGAAGCCGGCTTTTTTCTCTAATTCCCTGCAGCAAAATCCAGCAGATTCAGCACTGTATCATTATAGAAAGCCGCCTTCCCCCAATGCTATAGAAACAAGAGCTGCGCCTGCGTCCCCACAAATATTAGGGCGCCTCGCTGCTTATTTATATGTGTCAGGAGTTGTCTTATGGTTTTTTCCAACTTGTTTTTTCTCTACATTTTTCTGCCAGCAAACCTGCTTTGCTACCATCTTTCCAAAAATAATGGCTACCGGAATGCCATACTGATCGGCTTCTCCTTATTCTTTTACGCCTGGGGGGAGCCGGTGTGGATTCTTTTGCTGCTGTTCAGCGCAACAATCGACTACTTCCACGGTTTACTGGTGCAGCGGTACTGGGGCACCCCATGGGCTAAAATTGGGGTAATTTCCTCCTTGGTGCTAAACCTGGGGCTGCTTTTTCTGTTCAAATACAGTGGCTTTGTGGTTGAAAGCATCAACAGCCTGTTCGGCCTTACGCTGCCGGTACCAGGGTTCACACTGCCCATCGGCATCTCCTTTTACACCTTTCAAACCATTTCTTATGTAATAGACGTCTACCGTGGGGAAGTGCGGGCGCAAAAATCCTATACCAGCTTCCTGATGTACGTCTCCCTCTACTTTCAGCTGGTAGCAGGCCCTATCGTCCGCTATAAAGACGTAGCGCAGGAGATCAATTCCCGACATATCACCATAGAAGACTTCAGCCGGGGCCTTTCCCGCATGCTGGTAGGCCTTTCCAAAAAGGTAGTACTTGCCAATATGGCGGGCCAGCTTGCTTCCCTGTACTTAGAAAGCGACCTTTCCACCCTCTCAGTAGCAGGAGCCTGGTTTGGCGCCGCCATGTACACCCTGCAGATTTATTTTGACTTCTCCGGCTACTCCGATATGGCTATCGGCTTAGGTCGGATGTTCGGCTTTCATTTTGCCGAGAACTTCAATTACCCCTATATTTCCCAAAGCGTCACCGAGTTCTGGCGGAGGTGGCATATCTCATTGGGCAGCTTTTTCCGGGACTACCTGTATATT
>CATJLA010000034.1 GCA_949741215.1 uncultured Oscillospiraceae bacterium | reverse complement strand
CTACGCCAGCGAGGGTCGGATCAAGAAGGTGCCCGCCAACACCTATATCATCACCCCCTATCATGTGGATATTATGGGCGATCTGATCGATGAGCTGGAAAACAGCGGCGTATTCTTCTGAGATGAGTAGGGTGTACCGTTTGGCTGACCTTTCAGAAGAGGATCAGATCTTTGCCGCACGCCTGGAGGATCTGTTTCGTCAGGCGGAAGAGAAGTGTTATGCTCGGTTTTCTGCTTTTTTGGACGAGCGCCAGCAACGTATTGCCGGGCTTGTGGGGCAGAATTACAGGGCCGGGAAGCTTCTTTTCTACGGCGGATATTCGGAGGCCGAGCGCAGGATGCTGGGGATTTTTCCGGAGTATCAGGAGCCGGAGCCGGAGGAGTTTCCTATTCGGCTGGTTTGTTTTCGTTTTCGCAGCCGGGATTCCCTTTCTCACAGGGATTTTTTGGGAGCTTTTATGAATTTGCGATTAAAACGGGAGACAATCGGGGATATTCTAATAGGAGAGGGGACTGCAGTTGCGTTTTTGCAGCCTGCAGCCTGCACGCTCGTCCTGGAAGAAATTAAGAAAATTGGAAAGGTTGGGGTGCAGGCAGAGGAAGGTATTTCGGTTCCTTTGCCGGCGGCCCATCAGTTTGAGCAGCTTTCCGGAACAGTGAGTTCCCTGCGGTTGGACTGTTTGGTGGCTTTTTTAACACGGCTTAGCCGGGAAAAGGCGCAGAATTTGGTGCTTGCCGGACTGGTAGCCTGCAACGGTTTGCCGGTGACGGACAGCGCCAGTACAGTGGAGCAGGGAGATAAAATTGCCATACGAGGATATGGGAAATTTCTTGTGGATGAAGTGGGTGCTTTGAGCAAAAAAGGCCGGATTCATCTCCAATGCCAAAAATATGTGTAGCAGGAGGAAAAAATATGCTTACGCCTAATGATGTCCGCAATAAGGAGTTTGAAAAAGCAAAGTTTGGAGGCTATCACACAGAAGATGTGGATAATTTTTTGGAGGAGATAGCGCGTACTATTGAGCAGCTGTGGAATGAGCAGGCGGAGCAGGAACGGAAAATGGCTCTGCTGGCGGAAAAGCTGGAGGAGTACCGCAACGATGAGGAAAGCATGAAGGCTGCACTGATTGGGGCCCAAAAGTTAGGAGACAGCGTGGTGAGAGAATCTCGGCACAAGGCGGAGGCAATTTTGGCGGATGCCAATCATCAGGCGGACCAGATTGTGGAGAGAGCCAAAAGAAAGATTGAAAATGAGCAGTTTGCACTGTTCAAAATTCAGAAAGAGGTTTCTTCCTTTAAAAAGCGGTTGATGACGTTGTATCAGCAGCATGTAGAGCTGATTCGTTCTCTACCTGGGGAAGAAGAAGAGACAGCGGCAGTACCGGCAGAGACTCCTGCAGCTGTGGAGCAGCCTGCTGAGACAGCTGTGGAAAGCCCTGTACAGGAGGAGCCTGCGGCAGCGGAACCGGCAGAAACTTCTGCAGAGGAGCCGGAGCAGACTTCTTTGGAGGATGCGGCTTTTGCGGCTATTAATGAGGAGAGCGAGGAGGAGTACAGTGGGGAAGCTGCGGCCTCCAAGGAGGAGGAGCCTGCCAAAGAGGATAGTTTTGATATGCACTCCAGAAATAATTTTAACTCTGGGGTAAATACGGAATCCCGGTTTGGGCCACTGAAATTTGGGGCGGGTTATGATCTGACTAGGGATAGAGAGCGCAGACGTTAAAATAAAGCTTATAGGACAAGACTGCATCGATATGTTTGGCGGGCTTGATGGGAGATTTTAGACCGATTTGTTTACAAATTGTTCATTATTATTGAGGCTTTTTAGCTTATGACTTTGGAATTGGCTTTAATTTCAGAGCGAGATGGCTTGGTTTTTGCTTCAAAATGCTGTTGTTTTAGCTTAAAGCAAGTTGGCTTTTACAATTTGTTAACAATTGCGGTGCTATTTTTGGATTTGTATTTTTAGACATATTTTGTATGGCGATTACGACGTAGCTTTTATGCAAATTTGCAACAAAATATTAGCTTTTTAGCAAAATAGTATGTAGGCGTTTTCAGGCAATTTGCAGGTTTTGATCTGCGGGTTGCCTGTTGCTATGCAGATTGATAAAGGAGATTTTTGTGCTGGATGTTATTGAAAAAAGACGTAGTGTCCGCCGTTTTTTAAGCAGGGCTATCCCAAAGCAGGATGTTTTGGAGATATTGGAGAGCGGTATGAAAGCACCCTCGTCCAAAAACAGGCAGCCATGGAAATTTGTTGTGGTTCAGGGAAAAGCAAAGGAACAAATGATAGGTGTGTTTCGTCAGGGAATTTTGCGGGAGGAGACGGAAGCATCTTTGCTGCCCCAAAGCAGGCAGTATATTGCTGGGGCGAAGGCAACCGTAAAAGCTATGGAGCAGGCACCAGTGATTATATTTGTTGTGAATCCGCTGGAAAATGGTTTTTTGGCGAATCAATCTTTTGAACAGCAGGTTTATGAGCTTTGTAATGGGCAATCGGTGGGAGCTGCAATTGAAAATATGCTATTGTCTGCTACAGAAAAAGGGATTGGTAGCCTTTGGATTTGTGATACTTTTTTTGCTTATCCCGAACTGTGCCAGTGGCTGGATATAGAGGGAAAACTGCTGGCGGCGGTAGCTTTGGGGTATCCGGACGAGTTTCCAGAGGCGAGACCCCGTAAAAAGTTGGAAGAAATTGTGGAGTGGAGAACGTAATTGCAAGGGGAAATAAGATATGGACGATTTAACCAATCAGATAGATGAGTTGCTGGAAAAAGGCTGCTATATTATAGATTATCTGCCGGAAATGGTGGAGAAGGACAGCTGCGGCCAGTTTTTTGATGTGGAGTACTATTTTTTGAACAGCAGGCGATATACGGAGGTAGCAAATCGGTTTTCTGCTGTGATTTTGAAGCTGATGTGTTATTATCATACAGTGGCCTTATGGAACGGGTGGGTAGACCGCCCGGCACCGGCGCTGATAGATGAGGCGGTTAGGGAGATTATGGAGAATCATTCCGGAACGCTGGAGGTACTGTTCCCGGAGGAGGATGCCCTGCTGGTGTTTGACTGGGATTGCCTGAATCTGTCTGTATACAACCCGCCGGAGAGGATGCAGGGGCTGATGGAGAAGATTGCGGTTTCCGAAGGGCTGTTTTGGAGAAGTGCGGCAGAGAGCTGAAATCAGCAGTTATGTCCCTGAAAAAGTTTATGGAGAGGCAGGAGCTGACCCTGCGGCGGCGGGGAAGTTAAATGAAAAGGAGCGGTTTCATGTTATTTGGGCTGATTGTTTTTGGCTTGGTTTTTGGGCTGGTGGGGATTGATCATTTGATTAAATACTGGGCGGTAACCAGATTGGCGGAGCAGGGTAGCATCCCTGTTTGGAGAGGAGTGTTTCATCTTACTTATGTGGAGAACCGGGGGGCGGCTTTTGGCTTTTTTCAGGGCCAGACGGTACTGCTGGCGGGGATTACTTTGGTGGTTTTAGGGGGGGTTGTGTGGTTGATCCTCAGCAAAAAGACGATGTCCAAGCCCTTTTTGTTTGCAATGGTGTTGATTGTTGCGGGGGGGATCGGCAACCTGTTGGATCGGGTTTTCAGGGGCTTTGTGGTGGATATGCTGGACTTTTGCCTGATTAACTTCCCTGTGTTTAATTTTGCTGACTGCTGTGTGGTGATCGGTACCTTTTTGGCACTGTTTTTGATTATCCGGTCAGAGGTACGGGAGGCTAAGGCGGGGAAAACAAAAGAAGCTGCTGAGGAAAGTGCAGATGACGCGCAGGAGAATGATTAGTAAAGATAAAATTAAATTTAATGGAGGCGAGATACAATGAGCATACAGCATCCCCAGGAAAAGGTTATTGAAACTTACGACTACAATAAAATTATTGTTGATTTGGTTGAATGGCGCGATACGGTCTGGTGTGGAAAAATTGGTTATGCGAGCAACAATACGGATGAACCGAATGTTGAAAAAATCATGGAAGACTTTATGTCTCTTTCTGCTATGCCAAATGACCGCGAAGATAATTGGGATGTTTGTTTAAGTGTGAATTATCTTTCAAACAGAAGGCCGAGCGGCGTGATGTTTGGGTTTCTTGTTGCAACGGATATTCAGTCGGATTTATATGATATTTATAAAATTCCCGCTGCGAGATTTTTGCGGATAAGAATGTGTGATGAAACTGCAAAAGCACTTGGTCACGAACCGTGGAAGGGCGGTATTCCTCCGTATCATTGGATTGGAGAACAAATTGCGCCCAAGCTTGGCTATACCTATGGCAGCGATACAGTTCCGATCATTGAATATTATGGATTTTTTAAGCCCGAAGAGGGTGCGCACGAGTATTGTTACCTGTATGTTCCGGTGAAGGAAATTAGTGCTTTGGAAGAATAAAGTTCCGGTTTGCCGGGCCATGGCTGATGAGAGTTACCCGTTTTGGAGATTTTTATGCGGAGTGGGTGGATAACGGAATGTGATTTCGTCTGAAAACGAGGTTGGAGCAGAGTAAAGGAGGGCCGGGATGGAGCGCTTTGAATGGACAGTGGACCCTGCCCAGGATGGGTTGCGGCTGGATAAGTTTTTGGCGGACGGGCTGCCGGCAATGAGCCGCTCGATGCTGCAGAGGCTTTGCGAAGATGGGAAGGCTGCGGTGAACGGACGTTCCGGGAAGAAGAATGAGCGGCTGAAGACAGGCTGTAAGGTTGCCCTGGAATTGCCGGACCCAGTGGAGCTGGACGTCCTGCCGGAAAATATACCGCTGGACATTGTGTATGAGGACCCGTACCTGTTG
>CATJLA010000033.1 GCA_949741215.1 uncultured Oscillospiraceae bacterium | reverse complement strand
ACTTTTACATTAAAGATTTTTTCGAATCTCCTTTTACCCAGCATATACCGGGGAATCATATCTTCATCCCCGGCACGGCCACCTGAAATTGAAATAAAAGCTACTGTATCACCCTCGTTCAATTTAGGCGGAATGATTAGATTTTTCATTTTGCTTCCTCCTTAAAGAATCCCAGTTTATCATTCTGCGTTAAAACAAAGCGATTGTGTACCAAACAAACCGTTGCAGCGCAAGGGGTTCGGGCGGCTGATACCTTTAACTTTCAAAAAAGAAGTCGGAGAAGATCAGCAGCTCCCCATCCGGCCCAGTAACGGTGAATGCCTTGCCATGGTCAAAATCCCGTACCTTTTCAGCAGGTACGTCAAATACCAAAAATCGGGTCCTCAGCTTTTCCAGATCATCTACCTGGAAGCACAGCGCCTGAATGGGATTGCCGGTAGGCAAAAGCTGGGGGGAAAGCTGCACGGCATTTGCCCCCATGGAATAGCGGTAGTTGCCGGTTTTCTCCATGCCGATCCACTGGAGGTAAAACTGGTCGCACTTTACAGCGCGCTCCTGGGGGCAGGCGATCAGGGTGCAGCAAAAATGCCGCAGGCAGGGGTTGGTCAGGTTAGGCACCCGGATGTTCTCCTCCCGCTCCAGCATTTCAAAAACAGCGCCGCTTTCGTCCTGATAAAAAGCGATTTTCCCATCCCCGCTGCCAGCCTTACGGGGCGGGATAAGAAAAGAAAAGCCCTGATCGGTAAGCTCCTGGGCCAGCGTTTCAATGCTGCCCTTGCTCCTGTCGGAAAGAAAGGCCAGATGGACATAACCCTCTGAGCGGTCGCTTTTAATCAGCTCCACTACCCCTTCGGCCAGCTGAATATACACAGTGCGGTAGTTTTCAATCGTATTGTCCCGGATCACCACGCCGCCCAGCACATCCCTGTAAAACCGAACAGACTCCCGGATATTGCCGCAGCGGATTCCCACATGGTTTAATTCTCTCATTCTTTTTTTACTTTCGGACATCGACTTGGCGCCTCCCTTTCTTCCCATACCCTAACCAAAGCGGCGGGCAGGCCAAAAACTTTCTGCTTTCTATTTTACAGGATTTTCTTCCCGGTGTAAAGAAAAATCCCGGAGATTTGCAGAGCCTCCCGCCGGCAGGACGTCCCAGAATGTAATAAAATTGTAAACAGATGCCTAAAGCTCTTGTATTTTGCTCCAAAAATCCGTATACTGATAAAAAGAGGCGGGAGAGCCGCGGAAAACAAGAAGGGCTGTTGTTGTAATTTTTGCATAAATATGTGGACAAATGTTCTCATCCGGCTTTTCTTGCATAATCGGCGGAATTGGTGTATTCTATAAACAGAGGTGATGTTATGCATGAGCCAACGATCTCTTTTTCCATCAAAGAAGATAAAGAGAAGGAATTAAAGGAAATTTTAACCTCGGTGTATGACGCTCTGAAGCAGAAGGGCTATAATCCCATCAATCAGATCGTGGGCTATATCCTTTCGGAAGATCCCACATACATCACTACCCATAATAATGCCAGAAGCTTAATCCGCCGGATAGACCGGGACGAGCTTCTGCAGCTTTTGGTTAAGTCCTATTTATCGGACTAAGTGCTTTTGGTGGACGTCAGCAGCCGGGAAATTCCCGGCTGTTTTTACTTAAAAATTGCATACCAAAGCAGGAGTTCTTTCGCCATAATAAAGAACAATTGTTTCACGTGAAACATTTTAATAAAAATCCAAACTACTGTGTTGACAATAAAAGCGATCCTGTAGTACTTGACAAAAATAGTTCTATATGGTACTATATAGAGGAAAGGAGGACATGTGGAAACAAAAACAGGTTTTCTCATTTCACAGGTCAAGCAGGTGCAGGGAAGGGTGTTCCAACGATTGCTTACCGAAAGCGGCGTGGAAGAGTTTAACGGCCCCCAGGGGCATATCCTTTATGTACTCTGGCAGGAAGACAGTATCCCCATCGCCTGGCTGGTGCAGCGGACAGGATTGGCAAAAAGTACGCTTACAGCCATGTTGGCCCGCATGGAAGAGACAGGGCTGATTATCCGGGAAAGCTCACCGGAGGATAAGAGGCAGGTGATTGTCAGCTTGACAGCAAAAGCGCGGGAATTGCAGGCTAAGTACGATGAGGTATCGGAGCAGATGAATCAGCTGTTTTACCGGGGTATGACACAGGAGGACGCAAATACCTTGGACAGGCTGTTGCGTCGCGTGCTGGAAAACCTGCAGAAGCTGCTGTAAAAAGACGGTTTTGCCTGTGAATATGGCAGAGATTATGTTGCACTGTATGTTGAGAAAGGAGTAGCTACATGACAAAAGTACAAGATTTAGATCACGTTTTCTGTCCGCAGTCCCTGTTTCTGTACGGAAATTACGAGGAGGATGGCACGCCTCATTTTGGACTGTTCTGCTGGTTCAGTTATTGCTGGCTGGACAGGCTTTCTGTGATGGCCTGCATTGGAGAAGAGAAGATGACAAAAGACCTGATTCGCAAAACAGGCGTATTCTCTGCCAATCTGGTGAACGAGCCTTTATTGCCTCTGGCTGATTATTACGGCCATGTAAATGGGCGGGAGACGCCGGATAAGATGAAACACCTGCCCGCAACAGAGAGAGGACAGGTTTTGGACGTGCCCATTATCACGGAAAGTCCGGTCAGTTTTGAACTGAAAGTGGTCAGTGAGCAGAATCTCTCTCCCGGCTGCGATTTGTTTATCTGCCGGGTGGAAAATGTTCTCATCGATGAGCGGTTGAAGGATTCTTCCCTGCCGGTTATCCAGCGGTTGGAGCTGGCAAAGCCGGTAAGCACCGTGGATGAAGATACGTATGTAAACTTTTTCGGCAAAGACCTGGGTAAATGGGGACAGCCCATGGGTACGCTGAAATAAGAATAAAGATGCTGATGATGAAAGGCTGCGGGACAGGATGTCCTGTGGCCTTTTTTGGGTTAGTGGATTGGGAACGCTCCGTAAAGGAGTGATTATACTGTTGCTGCGGATTTTTTATAGTTACAAGGTTTGAATATGGCATTTTGCGCAGCAAATTACCATTTACTTTTTCCAAAAACCTATTATAATGATAAGAAAAGCGGCTCATTTTGGGCCTGCGGGACGAAGCAGCAGACCAGAAATCTGCAGCCACGTCTTAATAAAGAGAAAAAAAGAGAAAGTTAAGGAGGAACAAGGGATGGAACACAAAATCTGGCTGGACAAGCCGGCAGAAGGCTGGGAGCTGGGGCTCCCTTTAGGCAACGGGCGTTTAGGTGCACTGATAGCAGGAAAGCTAAACCCGGAGGTGATTCCCTTAAATGAGGAGACTGTTTGGTACGGAGGCGATTTTGACCGCACCAACCCCGATACCAGGGCTTGGGTAGGCAAAATCCGGGAGCACCTGATGGCCGGGGAGCTGGAAAAAGCTCAATTTTACGGCAGAATGGCCTTCACCTCCGGCCCAAAATACATGATGCCTTACCAGCCGGCGGCAGACCTGCGAGTTGCTTTTTTAAGCCATAAAGGAAAGCCGGAACAGTACCGCAGAACCTTAGACCTGGACACCGCGACGTCACAGGTAGAATATACGCTAAACGGATACCATTATTTGCGGGAGGCCATTGCCTGCCACACCCCTAATGTGCTGGCCTTCCGTTTTACTACTGACTACCCCGAGGGGGTCACCCTTAACGCCAACCTGGAGCGCCGCCCATTTGAGGAGCATACCGGCAAGTTGGACGGCAAAACCACCGCTATCTGGGGGCAATGCGGGGAGGACGGCGTGCGTTACTTCGGTGCGCTGCGGGTGGCAACTGTGGGCGGAAGCTGCCGCACCATTGGCGATTTCGTCAACGCCGAGCATTGCCGGGAGGCCATTCTGTATGTCGCCTTTGCCACTGACTTTGGAGGCAGGCAGGACGTCCAAAATTACTGTCTCACTCAGCTGGACGAAGCGGAAGCCAAAGGCTTTGCGCTTTTGCAGAAGGAGCAGCGGGCGTGGTATCAAGGCCTGTACAACCGGGTTTCCTTCAGCCTGGAGGAAAATCTGCCGGAGATGCCTACCTCCGCCCTTTTGAAGCAGCTGCGGGAGAGCGAAAGCAGTCTGGCTCTTTCAGAGCTGCTGTTCCACTTTGGCCGATATCTCACCATTGCAGGCTCTACTGACTGTCAGCTTCCCGCCAACCTCCAGGGCATTTGGAACGGCAGCTTTACCCCGCCGTGGGAGAGCAAGTACACGATCAACATCAATACCGAGATGAACTACTGGCCTGCAGAGGTTTGCAATCTGCCGGAATGTCATCTTCCCCTGTTCAACCTGCTGGACCGCATGGTGGAAAAGGGCAGAAAAACCGCTCGGGAGCTGTATGGCTGCCGGGGCTTTGTGGCCCATCACAACACCAACTTGTGGGCAGATACCAACCCCGAAGGCGTGCTGGACACTTCTCCTATCTGGCCTATGGGCGGGGCCTGGCTCTCGCTGCACCTGTATGAGCACTTCCTCTTCACCCAGGACCGTGCTTTTCTGGAGGCTCGGGCCCTCCCTGCTGAAGAGGTCTTCCCGGCAAGCGTCTGCCCTTGCTGTGCCGTCACCCCTCCTCAGCCCGAGCAGGACGCACCATGCTGCTGCAAGTCCTCCATGGCAGAGGCCCTTCAACTCCTCTGTGATCCCGCCTTGGCCTCCCTGGTGGACTTCAATTCCTTCTTCTT
>CATJLA010000032.1 GCA_949741215.1 uncultured Oscillospiraceae bacterium | reverse complement strand
TTTCTTTTCTAATCCGTCCCCAAAGGGGACACCTACACTCTTCACTATTTACTCTTACCTATTACCTAACTTTAGGGTGGGTAGTCGGAGTCGAACCGACGGCCTCCAGAGCCACAATCTGGCGCTCTAACCAACTGAGCTATACCCACCATATAAATGCGCCAGAAGGGACTCGAACCCCTGGCCTACTGCTTAGAAGGCAGTTGCTCTATCCAGCTGAGCTACTGGCGCATACGTTACGTAAAGCGGGTGATGGGAATCGAACCCACGCGACCAGCTTGGAAGGCTGGGATTCTACCATTGAACTACACCCGCACGTTTTGCAACGCTACTGATTATACAATAAACCCGGCTAATTGTCAATACCTTTTCCACCAGATTTCCAAACTTTTCTCCAAATTTTTAAGGGACGTACCTGCAGCCCCGCAACTACAGGGCCGCACTCCGTCCCCCAAAAACAGAAACCTTGCGCAAAAAAGCGGCTAAATTACTGGCTTTTTCCTAAATCCGGGACCAAACCTGCATTTCTCCCTCACCTCTATTGGCCCAAGCGTAGTAGGGCACCCAGGTAAGGGACACCGGATCAAACTGAGGCCTTGTATAAACAGAATACAGCCTCTGCCCCTCTGTAGGACGCTGCCGCCAGCCTTTTCCCTTCAGCGCCAGTACCTGTCGGCCGGCAATCTCCAAAGAACAAGCGGTGAACCCCGCCTCCGGCTCCAGCCGGAGCAAGTGCAGGTTCTCCCCGTTATCTGCCTGCTCCATGCAGTATACCAGCGGACCCCGCATCACCGCCGCCTTGCCAATATCCTCCCGCACCCGGGAATCTGCCTGCACAAGCCGCGCCTCCATGGGGAAGTCAAGCTCCAAAATCTCACTTCCCCACACCTTGGTTAAGTAAAGGTACCCTTTTTCCTGCCGCCGCTGAGCGTCCTCTGCCCCTTTCACCCGGCAGTCACCACACCACCCAGGCATCCGCAGTGCGACAGTACAGGGCTCTGTGGCATCACACTCTATTTTCAGTCTCACCTTGCCCTCCCACGGGAACCATGACTCCATCTCCAGCCGCAAACTGCCGGTTTTCAGCTGTTTTTCCAACCTGCTGCCAATGTACAGATGCACAAAAACCGCATCTTCCCGCTGAGTATACACATAGCTGCCAATCGATCCGATCAGCCTAGCCAAATTCGGCGGGCAACAGGAGCATCCAAACCATTTCTGACGCACCGGCTGCACATGCTCCTTCCGGCTGTCCTCACGGCAGGCCTCCGGCAGCACCTCCAAGGGATTTACATAAAAGAACCTCGTCCCGCTAAAATCCATCCCGGAAAGCGCCCCGTTATAAATTTCCCTCTCCAGGACGTCTCCGTACTCCGAGTCCGCCTCCAATTCCAACATTCTCCGGGCAAAAAAGGCCATCCCGATAGCGGCACAGGTTTCCGCATAAGCAGTATCGTTAGGCAGATCATAGGCAAAAGAGAACGCCTCCCCTATATGAGTAGCTCCAATACCGCCGGTCAGATACATTTTCCGCTCCACAATATCCTTCCACAACCGCCGGCACGCAGTTTTCAGGCTTTCGTCACCGGTTAAGCGGGCAAAATCCGCCATACCGGAGTAAAGATACACCGCCCGCACCGCATGGCCTACCGCCTCCTCCTGCTCCCGCACCGGCTTATGGGCCTGATAGTACCGGTTTCGCCTGCCGCCGTCCGGCTTCAGCTGATGCTCCAGGTCAAAGTAGCAGGGCTCCCGGCCCCGTTCGTCCAAAAAGTACTGCCCTAACCGAAGGAACCTCTCTTCCCCGGTTAATTCATACAGCTTGGCAAGGGCCATTTCCGCCACCTCATGGCCAGGATAGCCCCGCAGCTTTCCCTCCTCCGGGCCGATATGCTCCGCCACGCAGTCAGCATACCGGCAGGCGGCGTCCAGCAGCTTTCTCTTTGCGGTAGCCTTGTAATAAGCCACCGCTCCTTCAATCAGATGCCCCATGCAATACAGCTCATGGTAGTCCTTCAGATTAGTAAACCGCTTGCTCAGGTCGTTCAGAATGTAAAAAGTGTCCAAATAGCCGTCTGGCTGCTGGGCGGCGCACACAATATCGATAGACTCATCGGCAATTCGCTCTAACTCAGGGTCCGGCTGCTGCTCCAACAGATAAGCCACCGCCTCAATCCACTTGGCATAGTCGCTGTCCTGAAAAACAAAGCCATAAAACCGGGTTTCCTCCGGCTTTTCCGGGTCCTCCGGCAGATGCTGAAACCGCTCCACACTATAAACCGGGCGTACAAAATCCTTGTTTTTCGCCTGTTCGTTTAATTTTCCCGCCGCCTTAAAGTTATGAATACAGTAGCTTGGCTCCGCATCCGGCACCCTGTCGTTCAACGCCTCCCACTGATAGGGCACCACCTGTTCCCGCACCAGGCGGATCTCCTTTTCCCAAAAATCGTCAGTAATCCGCACCTGTTTCAGCTCAACCGGAAAAGAGAAATTTGCTTGATCCATCATTTTTCGGCTCCCTTCACACTGTTGTCTGTATTTTCAGGACGTCTCCAAGCCCCGCGCCTTTCCAAGCCAACTACCCCCGACCGGCAGCCTGCCCCAAAGCGCTAAAACCACCCGGCTCCGGAACGTCCCACAAAAACAATTTACTCCGGGTAAACGGAATCCGGGCTGTACAACAGGATTTCTTCTATCCCGGCCTCCGTAACCGCCCGCTTTTGCTGGCCGATCTCCCCGGCCCCATAGCCGCCGTAAGCCTGCAAAGAGGCAATTACCCGATGCTCACCTGTCATAGGCCAAACTGCCTTAGCCGCTGCCAAAACCGCCTCATAAGGCTGAGTTTGCGGAGCTTCTATCACAGTGGAGCCCACCGTTAAGGCATTGTCCCCCCACTGGGCAGGGCTGAGGTTTACCAGCAGCCCCATATTCTCTGCCAAAAGCTCTACCGGATTGCCGCCATAAAGCCACTCATCCACCGAAAGCATCTCCCCGGCATTTACAGACAAAATCGCTGTCCCGTCATGGCGCTCCAACCGCAGCTGCAGCCGGCTGAAAAATTCCCGCAGCACCTGCTGATGACTCTTTTCCGCTGCTTCTGTCCCAAACTCCTCCATTTCCCGCAAACCTCCGGTAGGAAAATGGGCGCTTTCCAGCACAATTTCTCTGCAGCCGGCCTGGGCAATCTCCTCCGCCAGCTGAATTAAATAATCCTGGGTAATGGTGGAATAGGGGTTCAGCCAGGCACGGCCGCCATTTTCCGCCGTATTGTCCAGCCAAAGCCAGGAACTGCCGCGGTATTTAATGGCGGCATCCCGTTTAGCCCGGGAAATCAGCTGATCCTCAAACAAAGTAAGCTGAGCTATAGGGGTCAAGCCCTCCTCCGTAATCCGCTGAATCCGATCGGTAAGATTCACAGCCCCCGCAATCTGTACGCCGGCTTCCTCAGCCAAAGGCACTCCGGTTTGGTAGTACAAATACCCCTGATCATCCTTTAATTCCAGCACCACGCTGTTAGCCCCGGCAGACTTTGCCAAGGCCAGCATAGCCTCAAAAGCAGTGTCGTCCAACAGGGTGGGCGCAGAAATAAACAGAGCGTTTACCGGCTCCCGCTGAGGCTGCAGCTCGCTGGAGCTGCTAAGCACCAAAGGCTCCACGCTGGTGCTGGAATCCTCCGAAAACGGCTCGCTGGAGGACTGTGAGCTCTGCTTTTCCATATTATAGGTAATAAAATCATACAGCGGCTGATAGCTTGCAAAGCCTACAAAGGCCAGCACAGCCACTAAAATCGTCCAGCCTATAATTTTGCCCACCGTCCGGCGTGAGCTTTTGGTATGACGATAAATATGCCGATATCTCTTCACCTTAAATTCTTTTTCTTTCCCCACGCCAATACCCTCTTTCTTTCCAAATCCAGCATTCCCGGGTTTTCCTATTACTATACGAGGCTAATACCTGTTTGATGTCATTTTTCCGCAGCAAATTCTTGTTTTTACTTAAAATGTTTCACGTGAAACAATTGTTCTTTTTATGGCAAAGAAAATCCCCGCTTTGGCGGACTACTTTTGAGAAAAACACTTCGTTTTAACCCAAAATGCCCTGATTTTCCCTTAAAATCAAAGTAATTTTTTAAGCTGCTTTCTTTACAGCAGCTAATATACTATTTTATAGACGTAAATGCAGCTTTTATGCTAAACCCCTTTCCAGGGAGTTTTTTGCTTCTTTTATTTTTGCTGTTGATTTTATAGTTACTATCCGGAATACAAGTTTTCTTTAATACTTTTTGCAGTTTTCGTTTAGAAAGAATCATTTGTCAAAATTCTGTTAAAATCTCCCCGCCATCAGGCAGGGTATGGGGCAGAAAAATGCTGTTTTTCCCGCCCCGCACCTGAATTAGTTATTGGCTATCTGAAACAAGGCGCCGGGATTCCCCTTGTTTTCTGCCCCAAAGGAAAGAAAGTGCTTTGCCGGGAGACTGTGGAACACTGGGCGCTGTCCAGTCCCAAAGCAAAAATTATGCCAGCAATAAATGCCCTGAAAGCCCGAAAAAGGTCAGGGACAGCAACCCAATATAGATCATAGTGGCGGGCAGGCCCTGAAATGCCTTAGGCACTCGGGAAAGCTCAATCCGCTTTCTGCCCTCCATTAAAAGGAATGCCGCTGCCGTAAAACCAACGCCGGTACCAAACC
>CATJLA010000031.1 GCA_949741215.1 uncultured Oscillospiraceae bacterium | reverse complement strand
TGATTGACTACATGACACCTGTTGAAAATGTGCGGCTTACCGCCAAGCTGGACGCCGCCCCTATTCTGGAACGGCTGGGGCTTTCAAAGGACGAAACACAGCGGAACGTGCTGAAACTGTCCGGCGGGCAGCAGCAGCGGGTGGCAGTTGCGCGGGCGCTGGCCTCTGATGCTCCGGTTATCCTGGCGGATGAACCCACCGGGAACCTGGACGCCGACACCGCCGAGGAAATTACAGCAGTTTTGAAAGAAAGCGCCCATGTGTTCGGGAAATGCGTTGTGGTGGTAACACACGACCGCGAGGTGGCAAAGCAGGCGGATGTGGTGCTGGAAATCAAGCGGGGATATTTGAAAGAGAGGGAAATGTGATGAAAAGATTTGTGATTATATTGATCTGTATGTTAACCTGCCTTGCCTTATTTGCTGGATGTATCAATAAAAAGAGCAGTCGTGATCAGAACATGGATTTGAACAACTCTGTGGGAACTGATATTTCTGACGAGGTGGACAACGCTGATGATCCGACCCGCCCTGATAACTTACCCGACGGCTTTGTCTACAGCTTCAAGGATCCAGAAAATGCCGGAGGGATTACCGTTACACCGAGAGGGTAACCAAAAGTCACATTTTACACAGACTCCACATGATTAAAAGCCAAGTAGGCTCGTTCATTATTTGCCCGGTAAGGTTATGGCTTGCCGGGCGTTTTTTGTCGTTTTCTACGGCTCGCAAAGGTTTTTCTGCAGTAATCCACTGGCGCTGGGATCCACCATTTTGGTATTTCCTAAGGGCACTGCTCCCAACCGTCTCAGTACCTTGGGGGAGGCAGAGGCTGTTGGAAGCGTGAGGGCCTTTATCATAACCGATCCCACAAAAAAGAGCAGTCATGTCCTGAAAAATTTAGGTTAGAAAAAGCCCCCGAAAAAGCGGAAAGAGTGTAAAAAAAACAGTTTTTCGCAGGGATGTTACAGATAGCTTCTATAGTTTTTGTGGAAAATGTAAAAATATATGGAAAGGGTTTGGCAACAGGGAGCTTGCAACTTGGAGGAAAATATAGTACAATATTTTTATAGTATCTTCCCTTTTGGGGGAGGGTGAAATGGAGGCTTAATCATGGGTATACAGTTGAATGAAAAACACGTGAAGGGCTTTGTCTCCCCGCACGAGCTGACAGCGATTGCCCCCCAGGTAGAGGCCGCTCACAGGGCTTTGGAGGAAAAATCCGGCCTGGGGAACGACTTCTTGGGCTGGGTAACCTTGCCCTCCGACTATGACAAGGAGGAGTTCACCCGCATCCAGGCTGCCGCCAAGCGTATTCAGCAGAACAGCGACGTCTTTATTGCTATCGGCATCGGCGGGTCTTATTTAGGGGCAAAGTCTGCTATTGAACTGCTTCGTTCGCCTTTTTACAATAACCTGAAAAAGGACACGCCTGATATTTATTTTGTAGGCAACAATATCAGCCCTACTTATCTAAATGAGGTGCTTTCGGTTTGTGAGGGGCGGGATATTTCTGTAAACGTTATCTCCAAATCCGGCACTACTACCGAGCCTGCTTTGGCTTTCCGCATCTTCCGGGAAATGCTGGAGAAAAAGTACGGCAAAGAGGAAGCTAAAAAGCGCATCTACTGCACTACCGACAAAGCCCGCGGTACCTTAAAAGAGCTGGCTGACCGGGAGGGGTACGAAACCTTTGTTATTCCGGACGATGTGGGCGGCCGATTCTCAGTGCTTACCGCTGTGGGCCTGCTGCCTATCGCTGTCTCCGGCGCCGATATCTCTGCGATTATGGAAGGGGCCAGAGACGCACAGAATGCACTTTTTGTCTGCGATTTAGCAAAGAACGACGCCTACCGTTACGCTGCACTGCGGAATATTTTATACCGCAAGGGCAAGCAGGTGGAGCTGCTGGTGAGCTACGACCCTTCCTTTACCATGATGGCCGAATGGTACAAGCAGCTGTTTGGTGAAAGCGAGGGCAAGGACCATAAGGGAATCTTCCCGGCATCGGTAACTTTCTCGACGGATCTGCATTCTATGGGCCAGTTTATTCAGGACGGCGCCCGGATTATGTTTGAGACGGTTGTGAATATCCAAAAACCCAAGCAGGATCTGTTTATTAAAGCCGATCCGGACAACTTTGACGGCTTAAACTTCCTCTCCAACCAAAATATGTCGGTGGTAAACCAAAAGGCCTTTGAGGGTACGGTTATTGCCCATACTGAGGGCGGCGTGCCTAACCTGGTTCTGGAACTGCCGGAGATCAATGAACGGGAGTACGGCTATATGGTGTACTTCTTTGAAAAGGCTTGTGCCATCTCGGGCTATTTGCTGGGAGTAAACCCCTTTGACCAGCCCGGCGTGGAAAGCTACAAGAAGAATATGTTTGCATTGTTAGGAAAACCCGGCTATGAGCAGATGAAAGCAGAGCTGGAAGCGAAGCTGGGTTAGAGCCGGGAATTCCGGTTCAGCCTTACAAATAAACCCCTGCCTGTAGGAAATCCCTGTAGGCGGAACAAGGATTTAAGGGAGGAAAAACTATGATTAAACTGATTGTCGGCAACAAAGGCTCTGGTAAAACCAAGGCGCTGATTGAGAAGGTGAATGAGGCTGTCCAGGTTTCAAAGGGAAATGTTGTCTGCATTGAAAAGGGCTCGGTGATGACCTTCAACATCAACTACAATGCCCGGCTCATTGATATTGACCATTATGACATCTGTGGGTATGATGCTTTTTACGGCTTCCTGGCAGGTATTCTGGCAGGCAATTATGACATTACCGATCTGTTTGTAGACGCTACCCTGCGGATCGGCGGCAGAAATTACGAGGAGTTCGGCGAGATGATTGCCAAGCTGAAGAAAATCTCCAAGGACGTGACAGTAACCTTTACAGTAAGCTGCGATAAGAGCGATCTGCCTGAGGATATTCAGGAGCTGATTGACTAAAGCGGTACACAGAATGCGGGAGGGCAAAAAGCTCTTCCGCATTTTTGTCATAAGAGTAATGGGAGGATTTATCCTGAAATATCCCAAAATGGTTTTCATAACCCTATTTTTATATTCTTTTGCAAAGGATGAAAGAAAATAATACATCAGGGAAGGAGAAAACAGAATGTTTTTTCTGAAAGAGGTACGTTCCCAGGACGCTGAATTTTTATGGACGCTGATGAACCGGGAAGAACTGTTGGCGGCCTTGAGGGAAGCACCTACGTCCCTGGAGGACTGGTGTTTTGCGGCTGCAGAGTGGGCGAAAGACGCAGACGAGCAAAATTATATCCTTTGGGACGGCACTGCGCCCATTGGCTGGGTGGGTGTGAACGGGCTTTGTTCCAAAGATAAGTACCCGTGGCTGAAAATAGCGGCATTACTGCCGGAATATCAAGGAAAAGGGCATGGGCAGGCCGCTATTATGGAGCTTGCCGCAATGCTGAAAAATCAGGGCTTTTTCGGCCTGCGGCTTTATACTGACCAGGACAATATCAAAGCCCAACGCTGCTATCATAAATGCGGATTTACAGTAATAAAAGAAACAGAACAAAAAATGGCCAACGGTGAAACCGTTAAGCGGTATTTGATGGAGAAAACCTTTTAGAAAAAGGATTGCCCCCATTGTAAACCATAGAGGGAGGATATCATATGGACTTTTGTTACCCACCTTTGCCCCAATCCATGCTGAAAACCCTGTTTGTCTCTGACCTGGACGGCACCCTGCTGGATGCACAGGCCAACCTGCCCGCCTCGTCCCGGGAAGCTTTGAACCTGCTGATTGCCCATGGCCTGCCCTTTACTGTAGCCACTGCAAGAAGCCACGCCTCCGCTATGAATAAATTACAGGGGCTGCATGTTAAGCTGCCTATGGTGGAGGTAAACGGTACCTTTTTAACCTCCCCGGAGGGTAAAATTTTAGAAGCTGCACTTTTGTCCCAAAGCTTGGTGGAAAAAACCCTGGAGACAATCCAGGAGGCACAGCTGTTCCCTCTTGTTTATTGGATGGACAGCCAAACCGGCAAGGCCAAGGTAAGCTGGATTACCGGGCAGGAGACTCCGGGTATCCGCTGTTACCTGGACGAGCGCCAGGGGGACCCCCGGCTTACCCCGGTTCCCAGCTGGGTTTCTTTTTTGACGCAAGCGCCTTACTATATCACAGTAATCGGGCCGAAAGCGGAACTGGATCTGCTGGCGGAACGGTTTTTGGCGGAAGGGAAAATCGGCGTCACCTACTACCAGAACGTGTACCACCCGGAGGAATACTGGCTGGAGCTGGGCAGTTCAAAGGCTACTAAAGCCAGTGGCGTTCTGCGGCTGAAGCAGCGGCTGGGTGGAATCTCGGTGACCTCCTTTGGGGATAATGCCAATGATAAGCCTATGTTCTCGGTAAGCGATCACTGCTGTGCAGTGGAAAACGCCCGGGACCCAGAGCTGCTTGCCATGGCAGACAGCATTATCCCTCCGCCGGAGCAGTTCGGAGTAGCAAAATTCCTATGGAAAATGGCTGGTTGGCCGGAGGAACTCTTTCCGCAGGCTACAAATTAGCTTGTTTTCTTAAACGTAATGGATAAGGTAAAATAAAATGCGCAAAAACGAATAGGCAAAAAAGAGACAAGGTTTGCAGAACTCTGGTAGAATGAAGCAGCAAC
>CATJLA010000030.1 GCA_949741215.1 uncultured Oscillospiraceae bacterium | reverse complement strand
CGCCCAGCTGGGCGCACTCCCGGAACACCCGGGTTTCGCCGCTGCCGGAGTGGCTGATCACCGCCCCGTGGAACTTCTCGCAGGCTCCAACCGACCGGCGCAGCTGGAAAAACTGTATGGTATCAGCCCCATGGGCGACGGTCTGCCAGCTTTGGGCCCGCATCTGTCCGGGACGCTTTAAGGAATTGTAAGCCTGCCAGTTCTGCTGGCTGGGGGTCTGCTCCATCAGCATAAAAGGCTGATTTTTTAAGCCCCGCATCAGGTCGTGGCGCATGGCGGTTTCGCTCCAGGGGGTGTTGTAGGCGGGGGAGTTGTCCCAGGAAACAAGGTCCATTTCTTTGGCCCACTTAAAGTAATCCAGCCCCTTGTAGGTGCCCATCAGGTTGGTAGTGATAGGGGTTTCCCCATCCACTGTACGGATGGCATCCCGCTCCATCTTGTAGTTTTCCAGAATACTGTCGGACATAAACCGGCGGTAGTCGATAGAAATACCGGCAAAAGCGGTTTTGTCCCGGCCAATACCGTCGCCCAAGGCATTAGGGGCTACGATTTCGTCCCAGGAATAGAAGGTGTGGCCCCAGAACTCAGTGTTCCAGGCTTTGTTCAGCGCCTCCAAAGTGCCGTATTTCTTCTGCAGCCATACCCGGAAGGCTTTCTCGCAATTTTCACAGTAGCACTCGCCGCCATACTCGTTGCTGATATGCCAGCAGGTAACATGAGGATTAGAGCCATAGCGCTTTGCCAGCTCCAAAGCCAGCTGCCGGGCATACTTTTGAAACGCCGGACTGTTTGGGCAGGCATTGTGCCGGTGGCCAAACTTGTGGCGGCGGCCTTCGTAATCCACCCGGGCAACCTCAGGGTAATTTTTCACCAGCCAGGCGGGCATGGCCCCGGTGGAGGTGGCCAGCACAATGTCGTAGTTCTCCCGGCTAAGCATCTCTACAATGTCGTCCAGTTCAGAGAAATCATAGGTCGTTTCGTTAGGCTGAAGCTTCGCCCAAGAGAATACATTGATGGTGGCGGAATTGATACCTGCCTTTCTGAACAGGCGCATATCCTCCTCCCAAACCTCTCTGGGCCACTGGTTGGGGTTGTAATCTCCGCCATAAAGAATGCGGGTGAACGGTGTTTTCATCTTTTGCGGGTCTCCTTTCTGTAATTCTGTATAAAAATTTTTATTGGGGGACGTCGCGGAAGCCTGCTGTTGCACAGGGCCGTTGCCTGGCTGCTGCAGATCGGAATTTACAGCAGCTCCTCTAAAAATCAGTAGTGCAGCGCCGGAATTTCAGCCGGACGCACAGAAAAAGCCGGCTGCAGTCCCGTCGCAACGGAATAAATATGCTGGTGACACTGCCGGATGCTTGCGGCAATTTCGGGGTATTTTTTCATGCAGATGTCCACTAAGCCGATCTGGTAATTTTCGCCGTCAAACCGGCCCAAGCAGCTTTGGTCGTTAAACTGGAAGTAGTGGGCCCCCACAAAGTACGGGCTTTTTGCGCCCTGTTCCATATAATAGCGATAGGCATTGCCACGCTCCTGCTGGCTTGCCCCCCCTCGGATACCGGTGGCGGAAAGTCCTCTGTCCAAAGCGCCGTGATGGAATTCCCCAATCAGCACAGGCTTATCCAGCAGGCAGCCCACCTGCTCTACCTGTTCATAAGGGCTGATCTGATAGCTGTTGATGGAGAATACGTCAAAACTCTCGTACCCCGCCAGCAGGGACTTATCGGTGATATAAGCATAGCGCATCCCCAAATTCATGTGATTAGGGGCGGCCAGGCGGCAGTATTTTGCAGGCAGCGTGACGTACCTGCGGATCATAATCTCAGAAAACGCCTTCAAATCCTCCGCAGCCCTGGCAGAAAAGCCGGATGCCCGGTGCTGGGGCTGCAGCAGCTCCTCAAAGGACGAATACTGCCGGTTCCATGCAGCGGAAAGATCCCCGGCCGTAGTGTATTTTTCTTTCAAAAAGGCGATCAAGGTATGCTTGGATTCCAGCTGCAAGGAGGAAGCCAGCAGCTCCTCCGCAATACATAAGTCATATACAAAAGCCCATTCCGGCTCGTTGCGCATAAAGTAGCCAATCAGGTTTTTATCCCCGGCATATTCGGTAAGCTGAGCGGCAAAGCTGCGGCAGTTCTGCTCATATTCCGGGGCAAAAACGTCCGGAAAGTCCCGAAAAATCATCATCGGAGTAGCGGGAAAGTCCTGCATGGGCAACACATAAGGCATGCCGGCATAGCGGGTAAATTTTAGCTGAGACCAGTTGCCCACTGTGTTAAAGCCCTGCTCCTTCAGGTAAGCCTTGGCAAGCTTCGCCCAGCTTTCCCACCAATTTTCCCCAAAGGCGTGGATCAAATTAGCCACCCCCAGGTTGGCAAATTCCCTGCCCCGGGCATCTTCGTGCCAGGCATCGGCAAACCTTGGAGTTTTGGGGGGCAGAGAGGGCGGAAAAGGACGCATCACGTCCAAACGGGTTTCTACTCCTGGGCAAACACAGTCCACCCCGGTTGAAAGAAAAGCATTGCCCTCCGGATCAACCAGCCACCAGCGGTTTTCATCCTTTTGAGCATGGAACCAGCCGGTTTTGGTCAGGGGCTTCTGCTTCCAGCCGCCCCATTGATCCCATTCCAGGTGGGTAAAGGCAGTAACAGGTTTGGCAGCGCTTTCTCGCAAAAAAGCAGTGCACTGGCTGCGGCTTTCTGTTTTGCCGGGCCAGTCCCACTTGGCCCACTGGCCCAGTTCGTCCATTAAAAGCTGAGGACTTAGAGCAATTTTCGGCTTTTCTTCACAAAGGTAAGCCCCATAAATCCGCAGGCGCTGAGGCTCGTGCATGGGGGTAGTTGTCAGCGCTACGCGGTATACCAACTCCCGCTCCACCGGCTTGCCAAACACCCCCAGCTTTAAGCAGCCGGTGTTCCGCTCTGGAAACAGTGTCTGACTGTTCAGCAGCTCCAGGGGCAAGGCGATAAGAGTGCGCACCCCAGGCAAAATCCCGAACATAATCCGCATATCGAACTCGCCCTCATTCCCCTGCTCCCACAGGCAAAGGTCAAAGGCGGCGGAGTGCTGCTCCAAAGCCTCCAGTTCAAAAACCAGGTACCGGTTGGCAGGGTTTTCCCATCCGTCAAAGGGCCGCCCAGCTGTTCCGGTGATTGAGAGGCACAGCCCCTCCTTCGGGCAGGTGAACAGAGTATCCTGACGCTTGCCCCGCAACAGCTGCCACCCCTCCAAAGAAATTTGCTTCATCAGGCATTCTCCTTCTCTCCGCTTTGGCCCCGTTTTTGGGGACAAAAGCAGCAGTTTTTTATCTTTCCGCCTCCAAAATGTTTTTGGCAGATTTATTTTATCACTTTTGACTTATTTTCACAATACATATTTTGGACATGACTGCCCTTTGTGAGTTGAAAAATAAAGATCAAAAAAGAAGGGCGAAGTCCGAAACGACAGCATAAAATAAGCCATCGACAAAGCCTTTGAAATCGGCTGCTCCAATGATTTCCAATATTTCATCACCCTAACCATCCACTTCCACAGTCTCATCAGCGCAGACAACCTACACCCGTAGGACAGCAGTATGTAGGACATCCAAAATCTATTCAAAAAGACAATCGCAGAATTTATGGAAGAGAGACTGGATGCCAAGTTGTCCAAGGAACCAGGCCACAGTAAATAAAGGAGACAGATAACAGTCGAAACGGACATAGCACAAGACACTGAGAACCAGCTTCGGGAAGGTAGATGTGTCAGTACCCCGGTACCAGAAGGGATATTTTGAAGTGCAGCTGCTGAAGAAGAACCAAACCAGCATCAGTCAAGACATAGCATCTCTGTTACCTCCGATAAAGCTGACATGAAACAGAGGCATCATATATGGAACACTACAGCACTAATTCAACATAGGCGAGGACAGCGTTGGTGCAAGCACCGTATTATCGGAAGCGGCTACCGAAAACATCGGCAAGTATGGCTGTATACGAAGAGAGTACCTTCAAAAATATCAGCCGGAATTTTATAATCAACTGTTTCTTTCAGGGAAATTACAAGCGCATTTGCTGGAGATAAACTATACAGTGCACCAGCGGCTTGGGCGGATAATGCCGGAGTTGGTAAAGCGGGCCGGAGCAACAAAGGAACTGAAGGCCAGCGCCTCACTGAAATGGGCAGGGCTTATGAACACCTGTGAGGTGCAGGAAAGTATTCTGAGGGAATTGATTTATGATTAAATGCCAGAGGACAGTGACTTATGGGCGCTGTCCTCTGTTACTATTTGAATATTACACCCAATATACAAAAACTTGTATCCTTGTGCCATGCGAATAAAAGAGGTATAATACACCTTATTGAAATGCTTCAGTTTGCAGTCGTGTGTGG
>CATJLA010000029.1 GCA_949741215.1 uncultured Oscillospiraceae bacterium | reverse complement strand
CGGCAGTGCCGTCCCGGAAAAATGGAGCGGAGAGGGGCAGTTTTACCGGAATGAGGAACACATTGGAAATTCTCTCATAGAATAGTACTGAAGTGCCTTTATACTGATTTTCAATAGACGGCAGATAAAAATCGGGACTAAAAACCCGGAGCTGAAAGCTTTTTCGACCCGACTTCTGTACCATTTTATATTGAAAACAAGTATTAGAATTAAGCGCGCGGCACTTTAGTGAAAATGTTAGGGGGACTTTCCTATGGCTGAATTACGAACGTCAGCGGCGCAGGCTCCCGGCTCGGGGGTATTCAAGGAAGCGGTGTGTATTGACGCACGCCGGATCTATGATTCATGCAGCGACAAGGATTGTGTGGAGGACATCCAGGTGATGTTCACCGAAGCGGATCAGGATTTAATCAACCAGGCCATGAACGTGAAGGCCAAAAAAGTGGAAATTATCCATGTGTACATCGACGTGGAGTCTATCCCCTTTAACCGCGGTTTTTATGCGGTGGATATGACCTTTTACTTCCACGTCACCCTGAGCGTATATTTCGCTCAGAATTGCCAGCCTTCCACCATCTGCGGGTTGGCCGCCTTTACCAAAAAGGTCATCCTTTTTGGCAGCGAGGGCAGTGTGAGAACCTTCCAGTCCGGCAGCTGCGTGCAGGAAAACCTGAACGCTTCCGGCATGCCGGTGGCCACAGTACAGGCGGTGGACCCTATCTGCCTGAACTGCTGCCTGCTGGAGTGCGCTCATCCCTGCGAGTGGGTGACAAACCTGCCCGCCAATGTCTGCTCCTGCTTTGAGGGCCACTTCTGCTGTGGAGAAACTGCCAAAGGTGTGTTCATCACTTTGGGGTTGTTTACCATTGTACAGCTGCAGCGTCAAGTGCAGATGATGGTACCGGTTTACGACTTCTGCGTACCGGAAAAAGAATGCGTAACCACCACCGATGACCCCTGCGAGCTGTTCAAAAAGATCAAGTTCCCGGCTGGAGAGTTTTTCCCGCCCAGAATGAACGAGGACGACGACGGCAACATGCTGAATACCTGCGCACAGTAGCTTCACATTCGCAAAACCCCCGGATAGAACGATATCATGGCTCTATCCGGGGGTTTCTCTGTAGTTTTCAGTTTCAGGGGACAAGGAAATTACCCTGCCGTGCCCCCTATGCTGCCGCAAACGAAATGCGGACATCTCACAGATGCCCACATTTTTACGCTATACCTTAGAAACCTTCGCAAAATTCGCCATAATTTTTTTAAGACCCGAGCGCTCAAATTGAATCTCCAGCAGCGTATCGTTGGCCATGGGGGTGGCCTTTAGCACCACGCCCTCGCCAAAAACCTTATGCCGCACCCGATCGTCTTTCTGAAAGCTTTGGGGCGCAGTCCCGTCCGAAGAAGATGCCGCTGCCTTGCCGGGCTGGGCTATCCCCCCCGCTATGCCTAAAGACCGCCCGATCTGGATCATCTGCCGCCGCTTCATGGCAGGGGTTTCCGCCGCAGCCGCTTTTCCTGTGAGGATGGTATGATCCTCTACCTCCCGCAGCTCCTTGGGAATCTCCCCAATAAACTGAGATATCCGGTTGCGCATAGTTTGTCCCAGTAAAAGCCGTTGAGACGCGCTGGTTAAATACAGGTTCCTTTTTGCCCGGGTGATGCCTACATAAGCCAGCCGGCGCTCCTCCTCCAGCTCGCTGGGGAACTGCAGCGACTGATGCCCTGGAAAAATTCCGTCCTCCATGCCGGCAATGTATACGTTGGGGAACTCCAGCCCCTTGGCGGAGTGAAGGGTCATCAGCACGGTGTAATCTCCCTGCTCGTCCAGCTGGTCCAAATCAGTATACAGGGCAATTTCCTCCAAAAAGCCTGCCAGAGAGGGTTCGTCGCTTGCCTCCTCATATCGTACAATATTGGACTTCAGCTCCTGGATATTCTCAATCCGGTTCTGTCCCTCGCTGCCCTGCAGCTCCTGGAACTTGAGGTAACCGGTTTTATCCAGTACCTGATCGAACAGCTCCTCTAAAGACAACTGCTCACTCTTTTCTATCAAATTTTCTATTAGGTTGGCAAAGTCCGCTAACGTCTTAGCTTTTTTAACTAAAACAGGGTAATCTCCCGCTGTACGGATAATCTCAAACAACGGCAGACCCAGCTGATCCGCAATAGTTTGGGCCGCCGCAATGGTGGCCTCCCCAATGCCCCGCTTGGGTTCGTTGATAATCCTGCGCATCCGCAGATTATCCGCCGGATTGTTCAGCACGTTCAGATAGGCTACAATGTCCTTGATTTCCTTCCGTTCATAAAACTTGAGCCCTCCCACAATTTTATAGGGGATGGAATGCTTCAAAAAGCACTTTTCAATGGCGTTGGATTGGGCATTCATCCGGTAAAGCACCGCATGGTCGGCAAATTTTCCGCCAGCCTGTACTGCCTCCAACACCTGGCCCGCAATGTAATTGGCCTCGCCAATTTCATCAAAGCATCGGTATATATGGACAGGAGTGCCTTGGTCGTTTTCTGTCCACAAGGTTTTGCCTTTGCGCTCAATATTGTGGTCAATCACTTCATTTGCAGCGTTCAAAATATTTTTAGTACACCGGTAGTTCTGCTCCAGCCGAATCACCATGGCATTGTCAAACTGCTGCTCAAAGTTAAGAATATTTTCTATCGTCGCACCCCGGAACTTATAGATGCTCTGATCGTCGTCACCCACCACGCACAAATTTTTATACTTATCGGCAAGCAGGCTCACAAGCAAAAACTGGCAGTGATTGGTATCCTGGTACTCATCCACCATGATGTAACGCCAACGATTCTGGTAATATTCCAGCACATCGGGGCAGCTTTGCAGCAGCCGCACCGTCAGGCAGATGATATCGTCAAAATCCAAGGCATTTGCGCTTTTCAGGGCCTCCTGATACCGGGCATACACCTTAGCAAATGTGCTAATCCGAAACTCACCTTCCGCCTGGGCCAGCAGCTGCTCCGGCGACGTCATCTTATCCTTAGCCTTGCTGATCACCGATAAAATCTGTCTGGGCGGGAACATCTTCTCATCCAGATTCATGGCCTTCAGGCAATCCTTAATCACCCGGATGGAATCGGTTGTATCGTAAATGGTAAAACTGGTGGAATACCCCTCCAGCCTGTCAATAAACCGCCGCAACATTCGCACACAAGCCGAATGGAAGGTAGAAGCCTGAATCTCTCTGGCCTCCTCCCCCAAAAGCTGTTCCAGCCTGCCTTTCAGCTCCCCGGCCGCCTTGTTGGTAAAGGTAATGGCCAAAATTCCCCAAGGCTTCACCGGACGGTCGATCAGCAACTCTCCCAGCCGCTCAGGGTCGCTGCAATTACCCGCCAGCTCCTCTTCCATCAGCCTCAGGTCGGCATCAGTCAGGTCATTCGGCAGCTGCCTGCTGTGGTAGCTGTGACCGTAGCATACCATATTGGCAATCCGGTTGACGATCACTGTAGTTTTACCGCTTCCTGCCCCTGCCAAAATCAACACAGGCCCGTCCACTTGAAAAATCGCCTTTTGCTGCTCGCCGTTCATCCGGAAAAAGCGGCGCTCCAAAATCTGCTTCCTCAGCTCAAAAAAATCCATCCAACCACCTGCAGTCCTCTCTATGTACTCCAATACCGGCTTCCACCCGCGCTACCGCTTCCCCCAAAGCTCGGCACAGCAGGGAGGCACTTACGTCCTAAAAGCCAAACGCTTACTTATATTTATTATACTCCATTTTGGGGACGAACGCACTTGCGGAAACCACAAAATTCCGGGGGAAAAACCATGCAAATTTTCAGAAAGTTAGACAAAACCGCCTGCAAGTCCAACCTTGACCTTCTAATAGAAAAACGGTGCGGAAAAAGACTTCCGCACCGTTAAAAGCCTCAAAAAACTGCTTATCTCAGAATGCTCAGCAGAACGCCTGCTGCAACGGCAGAACCGATAACACCTGCCACATTGGGGCCCATAGCGTGCATCAGCAGGAAGTTGGAGGGATTCTCCTTCTGCCCCACCTTCTGGGAAACACGAGCAGCCATAGGAACAGCGGAAACGCCTGCGGAGCCAATCAGCGGGTTCACCTTGCCGCCGGTTACCCAGTACATTACCTTACCCAGCAGTACGCCGCTGGCAGTGCCCAGGCAGAAAGCAACCAAGCCCAGTGCAATAATCATCAAAGTAGAAGGATTCAGGAACCGATCATAAGTAGCGGTAGCACCTACCGAAACGCCCAGGAAAATAGTGATAATATTCATCAGCTCGTTCTGAGCAGTT
>CATJLA010000028.1 GCA_949741215.1 uncultured Oscillospiraceae bacterium | reverse complement strand
TCAAAAACCAAGCAGGAACGATTGGAATATTGCTGTGGATTTTTTTCGTCATAAGGTTTTGAAACAGCTTTACTTTTTTGCCAATATTTTAATCGCTTCCGTAATTGCTTTTATGTGACATCCCTCAAAAAAGCCCGGGAGCGGTAAGAACCGATCCCGGGCAGATGGGTAAAGTTCAGGCGCAGAACCGGCAGGCCGGATTACTGAGGCTGCTTGCCGATGTAGGCCAGAATGCCGCCGTCCACATACAGAACATGGCCGTTGACAAAGTCGGAAGCGTCCGACGCCAGGAATACGGCGGGGCCGACCAGGTCGTCTGTTTTGCCCCAGCGAGCGGCAGGGGTTTTGGAGATGATAAATTTATTGAAGGGATGCTCCGGGGTACGCAGGGGGGCGGTTTGAGGCGTTTCAATATAGCCGGGGCCGATACCATTGCACTGAATGTTGTACTCGCCGTATTCGGAAGCGATGTTCCGGGTGAGCATCTTCAGGCCGCCTTTAGCTGCGGCGTAGGCGGAAACCGTTTCACGCCCAAGCTCGCTCATCATGGAGCAGATGTTGATAATTTTACCGTGGCCCTTTTTGATCATGCCGGGAATAACGGCCTTAGATACAATGAACGGACCGTTCAGGTCTACGTCAATCACCTGACGGAACTGGGCGGCGGTCATCTCCAGCATTGGGATACGCTTGATAATGCCGGCATTGTTTACCAGAATATCAATAACGCCGACTTCTTTTTCGATTTTGGCTACCAGCTCGGTTACCTGCTCCTCGTTGGTAACGTCACACACATAGCCGTAAGCTTTGATACCGGCCTCCTTGTAAGCGGCCATACCCTTGTCCACCAAATCCTGGTTAATATCGTTGAATACAATGGTAGCGCCTGCGTCCGCCATGCCGGAAGCAATAGCGAAGCCGATGCCGTAGGATGCACCGGTTACCAACGCAACCTTGCCCTGCAGAGAGAAATTTTCAAGAATGCCCATTGAAATCGTCCTCCTTTTATTTCCCGGCTCCCTCTGGGAGAGCCTTTTTAACATAAATTTTGCAGTTTTGCCCAAAATGAATATTTTTCCTCTTACATCATAACACCTTTTTAGAAAATTGTCAAAGGATTCTGTGGAAACGGAAAAGAGCCTGACTTATATTTTGCATAAAATTTTTTTGAAAAATCTTATAAAATTATTGAAATCCGGCAACAAATGTTGTATACTAAAGAAAAAGCAGCTCAATTCCGGTGGCTGGGGATTTCCCCAAAATCCGGCTGAGCCTGCAGGATGGAGGCAGTATGGAAAGTAAAATTATCAAAATTAATTCCAAGGCCGGCGGTGTGACGTTAAAGGTAATCCCCGGCCATTTTGCCACTACTCATTCTCATATCAACTACTTTATTGATATGACTACCCTGAAAACCCGGCACAACGAGGCCCACGACGTCGCGAAGGCTTTGATGGCCTTGTACCTGAACAATACTGTGGTGGATACCATTGTTTGTCAGGAGGGGGTTGAGGTGATCGGCGCCTTTTTGGCCCAGGAGCTTACCAATGCGGGGTTTATGTCCATTAACGCACACAAGGCCATTTATGTGGTAACACCGGAGCAGAACGGCGAGGGTCAGATGATGTTCCGGGATAATTTGCAGCCTATGATCCGGGGTAAGCATGTGCTGCTGCTGATGTCCTCCATTACTACCGGCGGTACTGCCGACCGGGCGCTGGAGTGCGTACAGTATTACGGCGGCACTGTGCAGGGGATTGCGGCTATTTTTAGCGCGGTGGACGAGGTACAGGGGCATCATGTCAACTCAGTGTTTACCCCGAACGACCTGCCGGGGTATGAGTCCCATCCCTACTCCCGGTGCCCTCAGTGTGAGGCCGGAAAGCCTGTTGAGGCTATGGTAAACCGGTTTGGATACTCCAAGCTGTAAAGGGGACGGGGGTACAGTTTTAGATTGCAGAAGCTCTGCCGGGCAGAAGGTGCTTCGGCAGGGCTTTTTTGCGGAAATGGCTGTGGCGGATGCGGTTGACGAACCTTTGCGGCCTATGTATAATAAAGGTAATTTCATCTTTTTAGAAAGGCGGTTTTGGCCATGAACGAAAATGCTTCTGTATCTTCTTTGCTGCAGTTTATCCGGCAGGCGCCCACCAGCTTCCACGGGGTGGCGGCTGTTTCGGAAATGCTGCTGCGGGAGGGGTACTGCAGGCTGCAGGAAAGCATGCCCTGGAGCCTTACCCCCGGCGGGAAGTACTTTGTTACCCGTAATCAGTCCTCTGTGATCGCTTTTGCGGTGCCTCAGGGGGATTTTCAGAGCTTTCAGATTATTGCGAGCCATTGTGACTCCCCTTGCTTTAAGGTAAAGGAGCTGCCGGAGATTTCGTCGTCCGCTTATGTCCAGCTGAACACCGAGCGGTATGGCGGTATGCTGTTTGCCACCTGGGCGGACAGGCCTCTTTCGGTAGCAGGCCGGGTTACGGTGCTGGAGGACGGAGTGGTGCGCTCTCGTCTGGTAAATTTGGATAGGGATTTGGTGATGATCCCTAATCTGGCGATTCATATGGGCAGGGAAGCAAATACCAGCTACAACCCCCAGGCTGATCTAATGCCTTTATTTGGGGACGGGAGTGCTAAGGAGCGTTTTCTGCCCCTGATTGCGGAAGCCTGTGGTGTGCAGCCGGAACAGATTTTGGGGCATGACCTGTTCCTTTACAACCGGATGGAGGGTACTGTTTGGGGGGCGGACAACGAGTTTTTCTCGGCCCCCAGGCTGGATGATCTGGCCTGCGTGTATGCCTCGGTACGGGCCTTGCTGGAAAGCAGGGACCAGGGCGCGGTGCGGCTGTGCTGTGTGTTTGATAACGAGGAGGTTGGTAGCTCCAGCAAGCAGGGGGCAGCTTCCTCCTTTTTGAAGGATGTGCTGGGGCGGATTTGCCTTGGCTTTGGAAAGAGTGGGGAACAGCTGCACACCATGCTCTCGGGCAGCTTTATGCTCTCGGCGGATAATGGGCACGCTTTGCATCCCAACCATCCGGCGATTGCGGACCCGGTGAACCGGCCTCAAATGAACAAAGGGGTTGTGGTGAAGTATAACGCCAATCAAAAATATACAACCGACGGTGTTTCTTCCGCTTTGTTCCGGCAGATTTGCAAGGGGGCGGGGGTGCCCTGCCAAAGCTATGCCAATCGGTCGGACCAGGCGGGGGGCTCTACTTTGGGGAACATCGCCAACCAGCAGGTTTCGGTAAATACGGTGGATATTGGGATGGCGCAGCTGGCTATGCACTCCAGCTATGAAACTGCCGGGGTGAAGGATTTGGATTATATGATTCAGGCGATGACGGCTTTCTATTCCAGCAGGATTGTGGCGCTGGAGGACGGCGGATACCGTGTGGAACCTGAAATCGCTGTTGCGTCTGCAAACGAACAGGCTTGCGGGGAGGAAAAATAGGTATGGCTGTGGCTACTGGGACGAAGGCGAGCGAGGTTTGTTTTGTGCCCCTTACATTGGCGGAGTGGCTGCCGGAGCTGTTGGACGGGTTTAACCGGGATCAAACGGTAAACGGGTGCTGGCGCAAGGTGGACGGATGCTGGCGGGTAGAACCTATCGCCTTTGAGGAGCACTGGAGCTTGGAGGACCAGCGGATTCGGGCGGAAGAAATCCGTGGGATTTTAGATAGAGGCGGCGCGGTTTGGCTGGCCCGAGATGCTGCGAGCAAGAAGCTTTTGGGCTTTGGAGTAGTGGATGCCAGGACGTTTGGCTCCCGTGGGCAGTATTTACAGCTGGTAAAGCTGCATGTATGCAAGGAGCTGCGCGGCAGAGGGATAGGCAGGGAGCTTTTTGCCAGGTGCTGTCAATCCGCCCGGGAGCTGGGCGGGGAGAAGCTGTATATTTCGGGGTCTTCCGCTATTGAAACCCAGGCTTTTTACGCTGCCATGGGCTGTGTGGATGCTTTGGAGATTTCCCCCAAGCTATTTGAAAAAGAGCCTTGTGACAGGCATTTGGAGTTTATTTTAAGCGGTTCTTTGTAAATTAAGCCGCAGGTATTAAAGAGGCTGTTACGTCCCCCTGACAATAAAGCGGCGTATCCGGGAGAAAAATACCGGATACGCCGCTTGCGGGTTTGATAAGGTAAAATAAAATGCGCAAAAACGAATAGGCAAAAAAGAGACAAGGTTTGCAGTCCTCTGGTAGAATGAAGCAGCGACACACCATTCTGAAAG
>CATJLA010000027.1 GCA_949741215.1 uncultured Oscillospiraceae bacterium | reverse complement strand
AGCAAACCGTTTTGCTGTTGATATGCGTTTATTTCCGCGTTTATCTGTTCCTTCAGCCCATCCAGATCCGGCATTGGAGCTTCCTGCATAGTACGTGCCTGCGGCGGGTTGGGGGAATCCTGCGGACAGGCCGGCGGAATATATCGGGCAGCAATTTCTTCGTTTTGCTCCTGGCTTAAAAGCCGCATGTTGATCAGCCTTTGCCCCCAAACATGGGTTACCGCAAAGGTTTGATCCCCATGTAAAAAATACCGGTAACGCACAGTTCGTCCCCTGGAAATATAATCCTCCAGATGACTGTCGAGATGGTACCAGGTGCCATCGATTCGCACTACTGTCCAGGCATGATCGGCAAGGGTTCCCTCTACGGTATAAAGAAGACCGGGGACGTATTCTGCTTCCAGGCCCAGCTCACGAAGCAGTAAAGTAAGAGCGGCGGCGTAATCCTCACACATTCCTATGCCAAAATGCAGCGGACTTAATGCCCGCTGTTCCAAATAAGGAATCGGCGTATCTCCCCCACCGTGGATGCGCCACAGCTCCTGACCAACGGCCTCCTCTCTGGTCATGTTGTCGAGTACATAATCAAAAGCAGCTTTTGCTCGGGCATATTCGCTCATGTCTAGTGTTAACAGCATGGATGCAATTTCCTGAAGCCGACTTTTTACGAACGGATGAATTCCGTCAACAACATCTTCCTGCTGCCATTCTTCCGGCAATACAGATTCACTGCTGAAAGGTATGGAAGATTGGGAAATAGCATTTTCTTCATGAGATACAGTGCTTTCAGGCTCTGACAGGTATGCCTCCCGTTTGGCGAAGCACCCGGAGAGCATCAAAAAAGAAAGCAGAAAGCAAAAAAGTTTCATGATACATCACATCCTGTTTTGGGGATCAGTTTTCGTCCAGTAAAGCCGGACAAACAGCCTCAGCTTCTCACAATTGCATAAAATTTTCTGAAATCCTGTTTTCGATCGCTGCCGCCAATCTGCTTTTTGACTATTCTTATAGTATAAAACAAGGCTATAAAAATATCAAATACCTATTTTGTAGCTTTATATATGCTTAAGAAGTATGTCAAAGTGAAAGGCTGAAAGCTGCTGCCCGTCATAAAGGAGATGAAGCCTTTTGCCTGTTATAAGCATTCCTGAAAGATTTCATAGATTTCCTCATGGGTCAGCTTTTTGTAGCTGCCGGGGACGATGGGACAGGACCGGGCAATCGCCTGCAGATCCGTCCCCTTATCTATACCAAGCTCTCCAAAAGAGGTTGGCAGACCTAACTCTCTAATAAAATCTGCCAGAGCCTCCACCCCGGCCTTTGCCAGCTCCTCAAGGGGTTTTCCGTTAGCAGGAATGCCCCATACCCGAACCGCAAACCGAGCAAATTTTACTGCCCCGGCCCCGCAAATATGACGATAGTAAGCCGGGTGTAGCACTGCAAGCCCTTCACCATGGTTGCAGTCTGTATAGGCGCCTAACTGGTGCTCCATCATATGGCACTGGAAATCTGTCTGTTTACCCAGCTTGATAATCCGATTTTCCGCCATGGTGGCCTCCCACATCAGGTTGCTGCGGGCGGTATAGTCTAAGGGATCTTTCACAGCGGCCCGCAGATCTCGAATCACGCCGCGCATCAACCCTTCGGCAATGTCGTCTGAAACGTTCTCCTCGTCTGGACGGCTGAAATAAATTTCCATAATGTGAGAGAGAGTATCAAAGCCGCCGGAAATCATCTGCCTCCGAGGAACGCTAAAGGTGTAAACGGGGTCTAAAAGAGCGAATTTAGGGTTGCATATGGGGTAATCTTTGCCGGTTTTAACCTTCAGTTCCTCATTGGTGACGACTGCGCCGCCGTTCATCTCACTCCCGGTTCCGGTTGCGGTGACAATGACGCCCAAAGGCAAGGGTTCGAAGTCGATGATACCGGGCCGGGCCCAAAAATCAGCCCATATATCCCCCTTGTACACTGCCGCCAGAGAAATCGCTTTACAGCAATCCATAACGCTGCCGCCGCCTACCCCAAGGATGAGGTCGATTTTATTTTCACGAGCCAGCGCCGCACCCTCCAACACCTTCCGGTAGGTGGGATTAGACATAATACCGGAAAACTCGGTGACAGTTTTTCCGGCTTTATGGAGGATTTCCATCACTTCGTTATAGACACCATTCCTTTTGATCGATCCACTGCCGTAGCAAAGCATAACATTAGAGCCGTAGTGCCCTGCCAGGCAATGGAGATATTCCTTTACACACCCTTTTCCGAAAAAGGTCTTGGTGGTATTTTCAAAGATAAAGTTGTTCACGTTGCCCCTCCTCAAACTTCAGTAATGGCTACTGATTCACTGCCAGGCCCTTGACCCAATCAACGATCTGCTGCTCCGACTGTCCGATCTGGTTGCGAGAGATGGTCAGTCCGTCCAGCACAATAGCCTCCGGTTCCTCCTCACGGATGGAATCAATGGTATTGGAAAATCCGTTGCCGCCGTGGACACAGAAAGGAATCACCGTCTTGCCAGAAAGATCCACACTGTCTAAAAAGGTGTAAAGAATCATCGGCATATCCCCCCACCAATTGGGATAACCCAGATAGATGACGTCATAGCCGGAAAGATCGGGCAGCTCTCCTACAATAGCCGGACGCTCGTTGTTCCTCTGCTCTTGCTGTGCCTGCTCGATAAGGGGCTGATGATCCAGAGGGTAAGGGGTTTGTTCCACAATACGGTAGAGATCCGCTCCTGTCTCCCGCTGAATAAGCTGGGCCATGAACTGCATATTTCCCAATGCCGTCCCGTTAGAAACCAAAATACTGGCCCCGGCGATGGCATCCACCCCCGTTGTATCCACATCCTCTGGTACAGAGAAATAAACGACAAGAGCGGTTGCTTCCGGTGCAGAGTTATTCACAGAAGCCGCTGTTGTTCCTACAGCCTCCAGCCCCAGACTGTTGACCCAATCGGCAACGGCGTCTTTATTGAGATTCTCTCCAAAACGCTGACCGCTTTGCCAATCTGCATCCGGAGCCATCCCCCGAAGCGTTTCCACACTCCCCTCAATGCCGTCCGAAGTGGAAGTGCAGAACGGGATGATGGTCTTTCCCGCAAGGCTTGTATTTTCCACCAGGTTCCAAACAATGCTGGGAGCCTCCCGCCACCAGAGGGGATAACCCAGGAAGATGGTGTCATAGAGAGAAAAATCAGGGAGTTCCCCGCCGATGGCTGTACGATAGTTGGGGTCGTTGTGCTCGGTATTTACCCGGCTGTCAGCCACTGTCCAGTTCAGGTCGGCATCCGTGTAAGGATCTGTGGGGATGAGTTCGTAAAGTTCCGCATCCACAGTCCCGGCAATCGTTTCTGCCACGGCTTTGGTGTTGCCGCTGGCAGAAAAGTAAAGCACCAGTGTCCTGCCACCCTCCGGCTCTTCCGGAACTGCGGCGCTTTCAGAAGAAGGCGGCGCTTCAGATAAGCTACTCGTTTCGCTGCCGGAAGACGTTGCCTGAGAGGACGAGCTTTGACTTTGAGATTGAAGCTGGGTTTGTTGGGACGAACTGCCGGATGAGGTCTCCTGCTGGCTGCACCCTGTCAGCATAGAAAAGGCGGCACCCCCCGCCAATACAAAGGAACAAATACTCTTGAACCGCATCATTTTGAACTTCTCCTTTCGGGAAAATGATTTTTCCATATTTTTATTATAAAGGAATCGAGACCTCCGGAGAAGTCTCGATTAGTTAGTAAGTTTATACCCTTAGGTTTGCTGTCTAATATTTATCTTACCAGACCGGTGAGCATTTCCACTGTGGCCGGGTCATAGTGGGAGAAAAACAGGCTTTCACCCTCGTCCAAAGCGGCAACAACATCCATATCCTCCGGTGAAAGGGTAAAGTCAAAGACATCAAAGTTCTGGGCCATCCGCTCCTTATGAGTGGACTTGGGAATTACAATCACACCGCTTTGAAGCAAAAAGCGCAGGGCAATCTGTGCAGGGCTTTTGCCGTATTTTTTCCCCATTTCCATTAGGACAGCGTTGGTAAAGAAGTCTTTGCGCCCCTCGGCAAAGGGTCCCCAACTCTCGTGGGCAACACCATATTTTTCCATATATTTATGAGCTTTTTTCTGCTGCTGGAACACATGGGTTTCCACCTGGTT
>CATJLA010000026.1 GCA_949741215.1 uncultured Oscillospiraceae bacterium | reverse complement strand
CAGTAGTTAAGCTCATTTGCGCCGACGATACTTGGTGGGTGACTGCCTGGGAAAATTGGTGATGCCGGTACTTGAAAGCCTGTTCCTTTTTGGAATGGGCTTTTTGTTTGGCCTACTTCTTGCTCCCTTGGAGGGGGTGGTAAGTGAAATGCTTTTTCACAATTTAGGATGGTATTTTAGGCTGAAGAACTCTTATACACATTAAACAACAAAACCGGAAGGAGGCACAAAGGCTCTCTTCCGGTTTTGTTGTTTCAGAAATAAGTACTATACATAATAGGGATTTGGCTTTAAAAGAAGTAGAATACAATCAATCATCCAGCCAATGCCGCATAATCCGCCGGTTACAAGGTAAAGAATTCCCATACCGGATTTCCCTTCATAAAATTTGTGAGCGCCAAAATAGCCTAAAAGCAGACACAGAAGGAATGCGGTCCATTTGTTGCGTTGCTGGGCCATAGCGCTTCCAGCAATGTTTGTGTTGGTATTTGTATTGGCATTGTTGATAACGATTTGTGGAGTTGTTGCTGCATTTTGATTCAGCTCCTCTACTTGACAGCCACAGAGAGGGCAGATCACTGCTTCTTTGGAAATAGGTTTGCCGCAATGTTTGCAGAATTTTGTGTTTTGAGGCGCAGAAGCCTCCTGTATTTCCAGCTTGTTTTGTATGGTCTCATCCATTTTCTTCGTCCTCCCAAAACTTACTTTTCTACATTTTACACTAAATATAGTGTAAAGTCAATACGCCATATTTGATGTTGTCATAATAATCTTAACAACAAAAGAAAGGTAAGATTATTTGTGAAAACATATTTAGAGCGAATGAGGGAACTGAGGGAAGATCGGGATTTGACGCAAAGTGAGATCGCTAATTTGTTGAACACAACCCAGCAAACCTATTCCCGCTATGAACAGGGGATCAACGAATTTCCCATTCGGCACTTAATAACGCTGTGCCGCTTTTATTGCGTGAGCGCAGATTATTTTCTGGGCCTATCAGATCAAACAGGGGAAGAAAGAGCAGCCGCAGTGTCAAAAAGAAAGGGAGATATAAAGGGGCAGTAACGTCTAAAAGTTTTATGGAAAAGGGGGTAGTTTTTCATAGTGGGGTATGTTATTATAAATACATGGGCAGCATTTTGCCGGACGAAACTGCGGCGGTGTTCCTTGCAAGGAAGATTTTTGTTCAGCAATCTCGTTTTTATTTGTAAGGGAGTGCAATAAATCCCCTGCTTTTTTACACTATGTTTTTGACAGCATTTGTGTCTGCTTGATAGGCCGGTTTTCGGCTTGGTAGAATATGTTTTTGTGCCTATAGTTGGGAGGGTAAATGTATGAAGAAAAAACTTACATGGCTGATTGCCGCTTTACTGGCTGTTGCCATTGCGGTGAGCGGTTGTGGCCAAAGGGATGACAGCAGCTCCTCGGAGGATTCGTCCTCTTCGGAGGAAAGCTCCAGCAGTTCTTTGCTACCGGACCAGAGTTCCTCGGAAGAAAGCTCCTCCGTTCCAGAAACCCCGGAAGAAAGCTCTTCTTCCAGTGAATCCAGCAGTGAACCGGAAACCAGCTCCTCCAGTGAGGCGCCCAGCAGCAGCCAGGTGCTGCCGTCCTCTTCTGCGGTAACGCCGTCTGTACCGGCAGACTATAACGGCGTGCGGGGAGATGTGCTCTGCGATAAGGCAGGCGTGTATACCCTGGAGGAATCGGTAAACAATTACACCATTACCGCGTCCGGAGTTACGGTAAAAAATAAGACGATCCGTGGCAACCTTACCTTGACAAGCGGTGTGGGCAATGGCTCGGTGCTTTTGGAAAACCTGGATGTCAAAGGGGATATTATTATTGAAGGCGGCAAAAACTCCGTAGTAATGAAGGATGTGGATGCCGGAAATGTTTTCGTCCAGAAAAACGGCGAGGTGTACCTGGTAACCCAGGGCAGCACCAGCATTGATAGCATCGTGGCCAAAACCAGCATGGTGCTGAAGCAGGATGGCTCCCGCCAGAATGTTGACAGCCTGTTTGTGGAGAAAAAAGGGACCGACAGCAGCCGGGTAACTATCGAACTGCAGAATGTGGAGCTGGATAACCTGATCACCAACCGCTCCACCAAGGTCCTCTCCTTTGACGATACCGATGTGGATGAAGCTTGGGCCAACGCCGCCACAGACTTTACTGGTACTATAAAGATTGATAAGCTGAATGTTTCTGCCAAAAATGTTACATACCAGAACAAACCGGGCACTATTGCCGGTGGTTCGGCCTCTGCTAACAACGGCAGCAACGGGGACGCGGCTGAAGTTTCCAGATCGTCCTCCAAATCGTCCTCTAAGTCCTCTTCCGGCATTATTGTAGTGGATGGAACCTCCGGGTCCTCCAGCTCCAGCAAAACCAAACTGGCTACCCCAGGGGTAAGCATCCGCAAAACCGGCGATAATCTGCGTATCGGCTGGGACGAAGTGCCTAACGCAGCCTCTTACACCATACAGCTGCGGGATAAGGATACCAACGACCTGCTGGAGGAGGAAGTAGTCAACAAGCGCTACACCAGCTATACCACCAATTACGAATACGACCCTGATGAAACCTACTATGCCCGTGTAAAGGCCAACGGCACCGGCAGGTATTCTGATTCCAGCTATGGTACGGCTACCTTGAAGGGCAGCAGCTCCAGCAGCAATGTTGGACTGAATGGCAGTACCAGGCTTGCTACCCCTCGGTCGCTTTCGCTGGATTACAGCAGCCGTCGGGATGAGCTGACGGCCTCCTGGAAAGAGGTAAGCGGCGCCTATGAGTATGAGATTACCCTGACAGATCCTGATGGGGATGAATACGAGTATACAACCCGCAACACCTCCTATAGCTTTAGCAATGTGCCCGTTTATGACGGCAGGTATACCCTAAGCGTAATAGCAATCAGCGATAACTCCCGGGTGAAGGATTCCCTTGCGGCCACCGATAGCTACCGTGTAAGCGGAACAGACGTCAGCAATAAAACCCAGCTGGATACTCCGTTTGTCTATATAGAAGTTGACGATGATGTACTCATTTTGGAATGGGACAGAATTAGTAACGCAGGCAGCTATGGCATTGAAATCAGCGGAATTGATAATAACTATTTTAAGAGAACCAAAACCACAAGCCGCAGCTTCCAGCAAACATTGGTAGCGGGCCAATACAGTGTTAAGGTTTGGGCAAACCCCGGTAGCAGCAGCTATGAAATGTCCGATCTTTCGGAAGATACCATTACCATTGACTGATTTTGATCTTTACTGCTGAATAAAAATCAGCAGTCCCGTCCAAAAAGCAAAAGGAAATGAGTGTGGCTAAAGCGCTGCTCTCATTTCCTTGCTTTTTAGGGAGAAATTCGCTATAATATTCCTAAAACCAATTGAAAGGAGCCTGTTTTCATGCCAAAACCGCCGCTAACCCCCTGGCAGCCCGGCCAACCGCCGCCCCAAAAGCCGCCGGTGCCATTCAAAACCCGGGTGTTTCGCGCTGTCCTTTTTGTTTTGGGCTGTGGGGCAGGGCTGTGGGCCCTTTCTTTCTTCTGGAGGTGCCCCATACAGTTGGTGTTTGGCATCCCCTGCCCGGGCTGCGGTATGACAAGAGCCGCCTTTGCCCTGCTGCGGCTGGATTTTGCCAAAGCCTTTTACTGGCACCCCATGATTTACCCCCTGGCCATCGGGTTGGCAGGGGCCATGTTCGTCTACCTAAAAGAGGAAAACCCCATCAGGCGACGCAACAGCTTTTGGTGGAGCCAAAAGCTCTGGTACACGCTGGCAGGGTGTATGGTGCTGGTGTGGGCAGTCCGTCTAAGCGGCATTTGGAAGGGCATCGCGCCCAACTTAGTGGACCCTGACCAATCGCTGCTGAAGCGTCTTATAAAATGAACCAAAAAACCCAACAAAGCTATTTCAATAAGGGAAAGAAAAAACATTACACTGCAATATTAAAATCGCTCCTTTAGGAGCGTACCTTCACTATTCACTCTTTACTATTCCCTTTTACTTTTTAATATTGTATTGCACTACAGCATTTTTATGGTATAATAAACACAGAAACGGCGGGAAACCCTGATTTTTCGGGGCTTCCCGCCTTTTTTGTTACTAATTTGTTATTAGTTCAATGTTCAATTTG
>CATJLA010000025.1 GCA_949741215.1 uncultured Oscillospiraceae bacterium | reverse complement strand
GCATACTCTAATTTTCCTTTGGACGCAAGCGGATTTTTCGGTTCTGCCACATAAATGATTGTGCCTGACAGTATGCCGAGCCTTATAAACAAGGACAAATGTTTCACGTGAAACATTTTGGAGGGGCGAATGGAGCAGACTTTCACCACAGGGAAGCATTGGGAGAGAAGTTTGGAGAACAAAAGGGCAGTTACGTCCCTAAAAAGAGAGGATGGAGGGGAATGAATTCGCTTGTGGGCGAAACATTGGAGGGGATCAAGCAAAAAAACGAGAATCTCAAAAAATAAAACAAAAAACCACAAAAAACCACTTTTCTTTTCCAAAAAGATGGTGTATAATAAGGGCAATGAAATTTTTCAGAAAAGGAGTGTCCTTTACTTATGACTTCACCTTACGAAATCAAAAAGGAAATTTGCGAGATCGGCAAAAGAATTTACATGAACGGCTTTGTGGCTGCCAATGACGGCAACATCTCGGTAAAAGTGGGGGAGAACGAGTTTTACTGCACCCCTACCGGCGTATCCAAGGGTTATATGACCCCGGATATGATTATCAGGGTGGATGCTGAGGGCCATAAGCTGGAGGGTAAGCTGAACCCTTCCTCCGAGATTAAGATGCATATGCGGGTGTATAAAGAGCGTCCGGACGTGCAGGCAGTGGTGCATGCTCATCCGCCTACGGCCACCGGTTTTGCCATTGCCGGGCTGCCGCTGGACAAGTATACTATGCCTGAGGCGGTAATTTCTTTAGGCGAGATTCCGCTGACCTCTTACGGCACGCCTTCTACGAATGAGATTCCTGACGCGGTATCCAAGTATCTGCAAAACCACGACGCCTTTTTGCTGGAAAACCATGGCGCGCTGACAGTGGGCAATTCTTTGATGAACGCTTACTTTAAGATGGAAACGCTGGAGTTTTTTGCAAAGATCAGCCTGGTGGCCCGGCAGCTGGGCGGCGAACAGGAGTTTACCTGTGAGCAGATTGAAAAGCTGCTGGCGGTGAGAAAGGCTATGAAGCTGCCTGGGCGCCACCCCGGATGCGCCAAGTGCAGCAAGAGGGGAACCCCTAACTGCACCTGTGCTATGCCCGGCGTGCCCTCGGTAAACCCGGACAAGCCTGCTGCAGCGGCTTCTGCTGACGGCAGCATGGACGCCCTGGTGCAGGAGATTACCCGCAAGGTGCTGGCTGAACTGAAAAAGTAAGCTTTGCCGGGGCGCAGGGGCGTATGCGAGCAGTTACGTCCCGAAAGCTGCGGTTTGGCTGGGCGTAAAGGGAGATTGACTGTGAAAAGAAAGAGAAATTCAGCTTTGGGAGGGATTGTATGGCTCAAATGGAGCTGAACGAACAGAACATTGCGGAAGTGGTACGGCAGGTTTTGTCAGGAATGCAGGCGCAGGAACAAAAGGCTGCTGTACTGTCTGACAGTTATGATTCCGTTTCCTACCATGGGCGCAGGTTTTTGGGGGTGTACCCCACGATGGAGGAAGCTATCGACCATGCCCGGAGCGCTTATCAGGTGATTCGGGAGATGACGGTGGAGCAGCGGGAGAAGATTATTGCTGTGATCCGAAAGCTTACATATGACGAAGCGGAGATTATGGCTGCTATTGGAGTGGAGGAAACCGGCATGGGCCGGGCGGACCACAAGCTGCTGAAGCACCGCCTTGTGGCGGAAAAAACGCCGGGGACCGAGGATTTGATCTCCGAGGCCGAAACCGGGGACGGTGGGCTTACATTGACCGAGATGGCTCCCTTTGGCATTATTGGCAGCATTACACCCAGCACGAATCCCAGCGAGACGGCGATTTGCAATTGTATTGGGATGCTGGCGGCGGGGAATGCGGTGGTGTTTAATCCTCATCCTCATGCCATTAAAACCACAAATTATGCCGTTGATCTGGTGAATCGGGCATCTTTGGCGGCTGGAGGACCTGCAGACATTGCCTGTACGGTAGTGAAGCCTACCATGGATACCGCAAAGGTGATGACAGGCCATCCGCTGGTTCGGATGCTGGTGTGTACCGGCGGACCCGGGGTGGTGAAGGCAATGCTTTCCTCCGGGAAAAAGGCGATTGGCGCCGGGGCGGGCAACCCTCCAGTAATTGTGGACGACACAGCGGATATTCCTAAGGCGGCGAAGGATATTATCGACGGCTGCACCTTTGACAATAACCTGCCCTGCATTGCCGAGAAGGAGGTTTTTGCCTTTGAAAGCATTGAGGAAGAGCTGGTTTACCACATGACGAAAAACGGCGCTTACCTGATGAGCCCAGAGGAAACAGAGCGGCTTTTGGAGGGGGGTCTGGGAGAGAAGAAGGATGAGAAAACCGGGAAGACAAGCCTGACCATCAATAAAAAATGGGTGGGGAAGGACGCCAGGCTGATTTTACGGGAGATCGGAGTAGAGGCAGAGGCGGATGTGCGCTGTGCTGTCTGTGAAACGGATGCAGACCACCCATTTGTGCAGACTGAGCTGATGATGCCGATTTTGCCGGTGGTGAAGGTGGAGGACATTGACGAGGCAATTAGGCTGGCAGTAAAGGCGGAGCACGGAAACCGGCATACCGCCCATATGCACTCGAAAAACATTGACAGGCTCAGCCGGTTTGCAAGAGCGGTGGAAACCACTATTTTCGTGAAAAACGCACCCTCCTACGCGGGGATTGGCTTTGGGGGAGAGGGGCACTGCACCTTTACCATTGCCGGGCCTACGGGAGAGGGGTTGACCTCCGCCCGTTCCTTTACCAGGAGACGGCGGTGCGTGATGTCCGACGCTTTTCGGATTATATAGCCTGTGGAAAGGATGAAGCAGAACAATGGAGATGGATTCCAAACAGATTGAAGTGCTGGTAAAACAGGTTTTGGCTCAAATGACGTCGCCTGAGGGGGCAGCTGCCAGTGTTGGCGCGGGAACCGGTGGAGCAGTGCCGTCTACCGCTAAAATTGCCGTGCTGACCGGTGCGCAGAAAATTGAAGTGAAGGAAGTTCCCATGGACAGCGTGGGGGACGAGGACATTTTGGTGCGGGTTGAGGGCTGCGGCATCTGCGGCACTGACGTCCATGAATGGAGAAAGGACCCTTTTGGGCTGATTCCTGTTGTGCTGGGCCATGAGGGTACCGGCGAGATTATTGCCATGGGCAGCAAGGTGAAAACCGATACCGCCGGTAACCCGGTGAAGCTGGGGGACAGAATTGTTACCTCTATCGTCACCTGTGGGGAGTGCGGCAGCTGCCGGCTGCATCCAGACCAGCCTCAGCTTTGCGAGAACGCCAAGGTGTATGGGCTGATTGGGGATAACGATCCCGGTCATCGGCTGAACGGGTGGTTTGCCTCCCATATTTTGATTAAGGGCGGTTCTACCTTCTTCCAGGTAAACGATTTGAGCCTGGACCAGAGGATGCTTTTGGAGCTGGCTGCTGTGGCGGTTCATGCGGTGGAGCGGGCTAATTCCACCCGGCTGCTGAACTTTAACAGCAAGGTGTTGATTCAGGGCTGCGGGCCGGTTGGTTTAATGACGGTAGCGGTATTAAAGACTTTCGGCGTCAACCATATTATTGCGTTGGATGGCAACGAGGGGCGTTTGTCTATGGCAAAGCGGCTGGGAGCGCTGAGCACCATCAACTTTAAGGAGCTTACCACTTTGGAAAGCCGGGTGCAGGCGGTGAAGAATCTGACCAACGGTGCGGGGGCGGATTTCGCTTTCCAGTGCACGGGAGCGCCTGCGGCTGCCGCGGATGTGTATAAGTATATCCGGCGGGGCGGAGGGCTTTGCGAAATGGGCTTTTTTGTGAATAACGGGGAATGCACCATCAACCCCCACTTTGATTTGTGCAACAAGGAGATTACTTTGGTGGGCTCCTGGACTTATGGACCGCAT
>CATJLA010000024.1 GCA_949741215.1 uncultured Oscillospiraceae bacterium | reverse complement strand
TTCGGTTGTGTTAAGTGTGGTAACTCAACTTTAACCGATTTGGCCGCATCCTTCTACTTTTTTCTTCCTCTACTGTCCAATATCTATTGTACTCCTACAGTTCCCGCATTTTCTCCATGCTGTTCCTAAGTTATACTATCACTACAAGCCCGATAACAGGCCCCGGCCAGCCTGTCAGATCACACAAAACGCCGGATGTTACCACCTGCTTATGAGCCTGTCCGCTCCGTCGTAAAGCCCTGGGGGCCGCTCCTCCCGCGCCTTGACTGCCCCCTGTTTCCCGTACCATAAAAGCGGAGATAGCGAAACACCCCAAACTCATTCCGGAACTCTGTGTACTCAAGTTCCCTGCACCCGCTGGGCACCTGAAACAGCTTTTGCCGCTCCACTTTCTCTGTGGGCATCAGGGAGACCGTCACTGTGGGCCGAACGAGGTTCCGCGAACCGATGTAATTCTTTGCGCCTACCGGCTGGACCTCCTTTGTCATGTAGCGGGCAAGTATCTCATACCCCTTTATGCCTCTGTATGTCAGCTTCCCGTGTTTTCTTTTCCCAGCCGATAAACTCCCAGTCCACCAAGCCATAGGACCACAGGGATATGATCGCTTCTACGTCGCGGCCAACCGCATTCATCACCATATGGATGTGGTAGCGCCCGGCATCATGCTTGTTCTCGATGCAGTATATGTATTTCAAATCCTGCTTTCTCAAAAGCCTGTGCCGCTTCAAGAGGCGGACAAACTCTTTCACTGCCTTCATGGCCCCTCTCCGGGTGCGCGGAAGATGGTCGTTGTCAAATGTCAGCGTCAGAAAAAAATCTTCCAGTTTGAAATTTGTTGCCATCAGGAGACCAAGCGAACGCTGCATCACCCTATGATTTGTTTTTTTGCGTGCCAGCGTGCTGCACTTCCCCTTTTCGGCCCTGGCCACGGCGCTGTCTCCGCACTCGATTCTGGTATATGCCACGCGCTCTGTGATGGGCCCCGCCCGTGTTTCTTTAATTACTTCCGCCATTCTCTTTCCTCCGCCTATGGGTAAGCCTGGACAGTGGAAAACCCCTGCCCAGGCTGTAAAATCTATTCGCTATACTCACTCGGATAAAGTTCAATGTTGCTATTTTCCAAGCCCCAACATCTTTAATAGTTTGTTTATTTCGTTGGGGTCCGTAGCTTCCAGATCATCTTTTGCCTTGTCGGCACATATTTCGTCGAGGGCAAATTTGCACGGCTCAAACTCCACATCATCCAACAGGTCATATTCCACAAGCATATCTTCCCGGTATGATTCGCCGCCGCGCAGCATTCCCAGCAGGTAAAATGCGCGCAAAACAAATAACAGGCGTAATTTTGGACGCATACTGGCTATATCCACCCCGCAGGTATGCAGGGCATCAGAAACGGCCTGAAATTCATCGCAAAAATCGAACATCGTACCGCCTTCTACCGATTCGCTGAGATACGGCATATATTCGTTTGTCAAAAGAAACTTCCTGTTTTCAATACTATCCATGTGATTTATCCCGTTTTTGTCCCGCTCCTGTCCAGTCATGCGCCGACCACCGCCTTTTCCTGAACAAGCTCCGAGATAAGCGCCCCGCTTGCTCCAAACTCATACAGTAAATCTCCGTTTTCATCGTATATGATTACCTCGCCAGAACCGTCATTCTCCTTCAAAGCAAGGCATATTCCTTCGTTGGAAATTCTGACGGCAAACTGCTGGCCTTCGCCATCGTCCGTTTTCCAGCTCCCATCTAAGATTGACGTTTTCGGCGGGACCTGGTGCATCCGGAGCAGTTCGCGCCTGCTCTCTTTGCTTTTCTCTGCTTGCTGGACCAGATCACGAACTTTCTGCTCAAAGTCCTTTTCTGTGGTGTGCTTAGACCGTCTTGACATTTCAAAAAACCTCCTAAAATTTTCTATTTACAACCCGGCCCGCCCCGCAGGCCGGGTTGTGTACCGGATGGGCCGCGCTGTTCCCTGGTTTGCCAGATAGTCCAAAACAAGGTCCAGGTTTACCAGCTTCTGAACTCCGGCTTGAACCACTGGGATTTCCCCGCTGCGAATCAGGCCCCGAATAAAATTCAGGGTGATGTGTGTGCCCGGATCCAAGGCTTTCAGCTCCGACATAACGCCCTCAGCGTTTCTCATTCTGGGCAGTGCGGACATGTGGATACCTCCCCGTTTAACCCTTGTTTTGTGAAATTTTTTCGATAATAGAAAGAATTTCTCCCTTTTTTTCCTCAGACAGTTCTTTTCTTAGCTTGCGGGACAAGCCACCATCCGAGATTCCGAGAGCATCCGCAATTTGCCATAGCTTTACACCGGCACCCCCTGCCGCACATCTGATATCTTGGTTGCACATGTAGACCACTCCTTCATAAATTTGTTGTTGACGTGTCAGTTGTTTCGTAGTATAGTCATGTTAGCACACAACAAGCACAATGTCAATATATGACTCAAAAATTTTTTTATCGTAAATTATCGTTATAAAAAAGGGGTGGACTTAATGGAGGAAAAAAGATTCCCTGTTTTTGCAAGAAGGTTTTCAGAGTTGCGGGGAAGGCAGTCACAGGAGGAGTTTGCAAGGTTTTTAGGTATATCCCGCCCAACTGTCAGCTATTATGAAAACGGAACACGAGTTCCGGACGCTCTGATTTTGAGACAGATTGCTGAAAAGTGTAATGTATCTGCTGATTGGTTGATAGGATTATCTAATTTCAAAACAGCACCCCAAAAATGTGAGTTCCAGACTGTAGATGCTGTGACAGATTATTTTCGCAGGAATTTCTATGATCTTGTAAAGGCCACCAAGGAAAGAGACCTGTATTGTCTAATTGACGGAGGAGCAGCAGATGTTTTCCCAGAACATATTGAATTTGCTTTTATGGATGCCATAAAGCGCTGTTATTGGGTATTGGAAAATATCGATAAATTCAAATTGGATTCTGGTGAAATAAACGGTACTGACATTCTTCTGTTCTTGGGGAGCGGGACACGTCCGGCGCGAAATAAATAGTATAGAAGAACGAAAGGAGGTCCCTACCATGGCCACCGTCACCAAGCGCGGCGATACCTACCGCATCCGGGTTTCCTGCGGGTATGACGCGAAAGGGAAGCAAGTTACCCGCTCCACCACGTAGAAACCGGCCCCAGGCATGACCGAACGGCAGGCGGAAAAGGAGCTTCAGCGGCAGATAGTCCTTTTTGAGGAACAATGTTCCGGTCAGGGCTGGGCCGGGGAGGCCGTGGCCGCCGCGCTCCAATTGGGATCGGGACAGCGGCGTGCCGGCAGCACATGACAAACAGGAGCGGGAGACGCATTTTACAGCGCTCCCGCTCCTGTTAAAATTGTGCCCGGCAAATCCGCAGGCGCTTGCGAATTTTGGTGCCTTCTGCCGATGGGAAAAAGACCTGTTCCCCCGAAAAAATCAGCGTTTTTCAGGCCGTAAAGACCAAACAAAGACCAAAACGCCCAAACGGCAAAAAAAGAAAACCCCGGAACCCTGATAAATCAAATGTTTACGGTTAGAGGGAAGTAATTTCAGATTAGGCGGTATAGCCCCGATTACAAGGGCTATACCGTCTTTTTGAGTTCCTATGCGCCTTGCCG
>CATJLA010000023.1 GCA_949741215.1 uncultured Oscillospiraceae bacterium | reverse complement strand
CTCCCATCTGCAGACGGTTACTACCGGCAACCCTGTGCGGGAGGAGATTATCTATGCTGACCGTAAAGCCGCCCGCCAAAAGCTTGGGGTAGGGGAAAACCAGCTTTGCCTGCTTTCCTTTGGCGGCAGCTTGGGAGCGCAAAAAATTAACGAGGCCACCGCCGGTTTGATGGCCTGGCATATTAAAAATCACCCAGGGACGATCCACCACATTCACGCTACCGGCTCTTACGGGGTGGAGCTGCTGCCCAAGCTTTTGGACGAACAGCAGGTTCCTTGGCAGAATAACCCGAACCTTGATATTCGAGAATACATCAACAATATGGACGAATGCCTGGCTGCGGCTGACTTGGTGATCTGCCGCTCAGGCGCCATCACCTTAAGCGAGCTGCAGGCAGCGGGCAAGGCTTCTATTTTGATTCCTTCCCCGAATGTGGCTGCAAATCACCAGTATCATAACGCCATGGTGCTGGGGAATAAAGGGGCCGCTATCGTCATAGAGGAAAAAGACTGCACCGGCGAACGGCTTTCCTCCGCGTTGGAGGATCTGATCACCCACCCGGACAAGCTTGTACAGCTGGGTAAGGCGGCCTCATCCATGGCTATTCTGGACGCTAACGCCCGGATTGCCCGGGAGATTACCGCCCTTTTGGAGAGCAAACAACAAAAGTAGAAGAAAAGCCTCACCACCAAATCGGGGCTGGCATATGATGGAATAAGTGCACAACAGAAGCCTGACAAGGCTTCTGGCAGCCCACTCCAAAAAGAAGATGAGGTGCGAGGTTTATGGGAACTTATAGAATCGAAGGCGGTTACAGCCTGGGGGGAGAGGTCGATATCCATGGGGCGAAAAATGCTGTGCTGCCGATTCTGGCGGCCGCCCTGCTCTGCCCTCAGAGCGCTATACATAACTGCCCGGACTTGTCCGACGTCCAGGCCGCTTGCTCTATTTTAACGGATCTTGGCTGCAAGGTGCAGCGGCAGGATAATACCATTACTGTGGATTCCACCCAGGTATCCGGCTGCGATATTTCCCGCCAGCTGATGCACTCCATGCGGTCCTCCATCATGTTTTTAGGGGCGCTGATTGCCAAATGCGGCCACACCCGGGTATCCTTTCCCGGAGGGTGTGAGCTGGGCCCCCGGCCGATTGATCTCCATCTTTCCGGCCTTCAGGCCCTTGGGATGGAGCTGTGCCAGGAGGGAGATTTGCTGGAGTGTTCTGTAGCAGGCCGGCTGAAAGGGACGGAAATTCGCCTGAACTTCCCCAGCGTGGGGGCAACCGAAAATATTATGCTGGCTGCCTGCCTGGCGGAAGGGGAAACAGTGCTCTATAACGCCGCCCGGGAACCTGAAATCCTGGATTTGGCCGGTTTTTTGAACGCCTGTGGGGCCAAAATTACCTGTCAGGAAGGCACGATCCGCATCATCGGCGTCACAACCCTGCACCCGGCGGAATATACTGTCATCCCTGACCGCATTGAGGCCGCCACCTACCTGACTGCCGCCGCGGTTACCAGAGGAGAATGCACCCTGCACCGAATCAACCCGGCGCATCTCCAGGCGTTGTTTCCGGTGCTGCAAAACGCTGGCTGCCAGCTTCAGTTATATGACGACGCTGTTGCGATCCGTGCCGGGCACCGCCTTAGGTCCTTCGGAACGGTTTCCACCGCTCCGTACCCCGGTTTTCCCACCGACGCCCAGGCCCCTGTTATGGTTATGGCCGCGGTGGCCCAAGGCAGCACTTTGTTCCGGGAGAATATCTTCGAAAGCCGTTATAAGCATGTTCCGGAACTTTGCCGTATGGGCGCGAAAATTCAGCTGGAGGGCCGCACCGCCCGGGTAGATGGTGTAGACCATCTTTGCGGTGCGTCGGTCTGCGCAACCGATCTTCGGGGAGGCGCAGCCCTGGTACTGGCAGCCTTGGCCGCAAAGGGGGAAAGCTGTATCTCCGATATCTATCATATTCAGCGGGGGTACGAAAACTTTCATAAAATTTTAACCCATTTAGGCGCAAAAATACGGCTGACTGAGGAATAGCCTGCAAACCGCAATTCTGCAGGACGTCCTAAAACCAGAACCGAAAGGGGGAATGCCAATGCAGCCATCCAAAGCAAAGCGGCCGCCTAAGCCCGCTGTGGGGACGTCACAGCAGCGGCGGGCCGGCGGCAGACCCGGCAGCCCCTCTCCGGCTGGAGCAGCAGGGGCAAAACGTCCCCCGGAGGCAGGCAAAAAAGCAAGCCCCCCAAAAAAGAAAAACCCACAGTCCATGGAGCGCCGGCGGCAGGCCGCCCAAACCAAAGCCCGCCAGCGCAAGCCCCAGGAGCCAACCGAACGCAATCTCCGGCGGCAGAAAATCAAGCGGAAACGCCGGCTGAGAGCTTATGCGGTGCTGCTTGTTCTGCTGCTGGGGGTTGGGGTATATTTCGCTTTCCAAACGCTTTTGCGGATCAACGATTTTGTGGTGGAAGGGGAGTGCCGCTATACCCCGGACGAGCTGATTGCCGCTACCGGCCTGGAGCTGGACCAGCATTTGTATGACTTTGAGCCGGAGGAGGCAGAGGCCCGTCTGCTGGAAAAATTTGTTTACCTGGAAAACGTAAAAGTCAGCCGGCGTTTGCCCGCAACGGTAGTCATTCAGGTGGAGGCCGCCCAGGAGATGGGTTCGATTCAGGGGCAAAACGGCTTTGACATCGTTAGCACCAGCGGCAAAATCCTCGCCTACGGCCAGCCCTATCCTTCTTCAGATCTGCCTATCATTTATGGCATTGAGGCCACACAGGAGCAGTTTGTCCCCAAAGAGGAAACGGATAAGGAACGCCAGGCCCGGGAGGCCAAAGCTAGGGACCTGCAGGAAAAGCTTTCTATTTTGGCCCAGATGAACCAGCTGTTTAATCAGTATCATGTTCAAGGCATTGTCTCTATTGATCTTTCAGACAGGCAGAATATCTCCCTTGTCTATCAGGAACGAATCCGCGTGGTGCTGGGAGACGCTGAAGATATGGAGTTAAAGTTCCGAATGTGCGACGAGGTCATCAAGCAGAAGGATGTGGACGAGCCTGGGGCTGAGGGTGTGCTGGACGCTTCCACCGTAGCGGTAACCCAAAAGGTGTTTTTTCGCACCCAGTCTATCCATACAACGCTTACCACTGAGCCGGAGGACCCTGAGCCTGATGAGGACAATCCGGAAAGCAGTGCCAGCCCTTCTGTCGGCCAGTAGCTTTTTGGGGACGTCCCGCAGCCTTGCTGTTTGCGGGCCTTGGGGAAAAGCGCCGGGCTGGGTTGGCAGTATACAGCATATCGACGTCATATGCCATGAGTTTTTTGTGCGATATACCATAGTCATGAAAAATATTCCGGATTTCAGGCAAAAAAATGCAAAAGGTTCTTGAAAAGCTGATAAAAATCTGCTAATGTTAATTATGTGGCAGTATACCTGGTGGTTGCTGCTCTGACAGATTATGAACTAAGGTTCTGCTTATATCCCGCACTGACAAAATGTGGGAGCTGGATTTTATGAAAAATGGCAAAGCGAAATTTTAATATCTTGGTAGTGGAGGATTTGGAAAATGGTAATGAATTTTGACATGGATTCCGATTTTGAGAAGGTGGTTTCAATAAAGGTAGCCGGTAT
>CATJLA010000022.1 GCA_949741215.1 uncultured Oscillospiraceae bacterium | reverse complement strand
TTGGTTAAATTGTTGGGATTACTTATGCAATGAAAATGAATAAATATCCCGATTTTTCCCCTCTCAAACTTTTGCAAAAGTTTGGGCCCAAAAGGGCCTTTTGCCCCGATTTTGCATCGAAAACGCCCAAAAAGCTGTTTTGAAAATTAAGCGCCAAAAACCCGCGAAACCCCAGTAATACTGCGCTTTTGCGGACTCTTCCCCGCCCAGAATTTTTACTCATACCACAAGCATCGCATCCCCAAAACTAAAAAACCGATATCTCTTCTCTACCGCTATTTTATAGGCCTTCATCACATTCTCATACCCGGCAAAAGCAGCCACCAGCATAATCAGCGTGCTTTCCGGCAGATGGAAATTAGTAATCAACCCATCCAGCACCTGGAACTGATACCCGGGATAAATAAAAATATCCGTCTCCCCACTGCAGGCCCGCACTTCTCCGTTAAACCGCCGTGCCACCGATTCCAGCGTCCGGCAGCTGGTGGTACCTACCCCAATCACTCGTCCTCCCCGGGCCTTGGTTTCCCAGATCATCTCTGCCGTCACAGGGGGCAAAAAATATCGTTCGGTGTGCATCCTATGCTCTGTAACCACCTCTTCCTTCACCGGACGAAAGGTCCCCAGCCCTACATGAAGGGTAACATAAGCAAGCCCCACCCCTTTTTCTTCCAGACGTGACAGCAATTCCTTTGTCATATGCAGCCCCGCAGTAGGTGCAGCAGCAGAACCCTTTTCCCGGGAATACACCGTCTGATACCGCTCCCTGTCCCGCAGCTTTTCGGTAATATAAGGCGGCAGCGGCATCTGTCCAATCCTGTCCAGCACCGTATAAAAATCCCCCTCATAGCTAAAACGGGCCAACCGGTTGCCATCTGGCAGGTGTCGGACAATCTCCCCTGTCAGCAGTCCGTCCCCAAAAACAAACCGGGTGCCCTCCTTGGCCCGTTTTCCCGGCTTCACTAATATTTCCCAGACGTCCTGCTCCTTCTGTTCCAGCAGCAAAAACTCAATAGCCCCGCCGGTACCTTCCTTCTGCCCAAGCAGCCTTGCCGGTATCACCCGGGAATCATTCATCACCAGCAAATCTCCCGGCCGCAGCAGCTGCTCAATGTCATAAAAATGCCGATGGACGATCTCCCCAGTCTTACGGTCCAGGCACAGCATCCGGGAATGATCCCTCGGTTCTATCGGCGTCTGGGCAATCAACTCCTCCGGCAAATCAAACCAAAAGTCATGCTTCATCATCATAAAAAAGGCTTCCTTCCCTGTATGGCTTTCTTTATCTTCCTGTTACTTTTCTGGTTTCTTCCTAATTATATCGAAAAAAGCCCGGTTTTTCTCTATCCGAAATGCACAAATCAAGAAAAAAATCCAGCATGAAACCATCAAATCTACTGAAAAACCGCTTTTTCCCCTTTCCCCCGCTAAAATGATTTGACATAAACAGCCGCAGATGTTAATATAAATTAGAAAGTAAATAAGTAGATAGAGGCGCGTCTTTGATGAGTAGCCGGGTGTTAGATTGCCAAAGTCGTTTGAGCTCCGGAAAAAGGGAAAGTCGCCGAAGGGAACAGTATGGCAGCTGTTCGCCTGGTTGCTTCACCGAATAGGGCTGCAACTGTCATTGTGCAGCAGCTGCGGTCATGATGAAGAGCTATCCGAAAAAAGGCTCCGGGCTTTCCCCGCTCCTTTCAGATCGTTCTCATATGCTAAAGCTGCCGGTTTTGTAACCGGCTTTTTCTTTGCTCATTTTCCGCTTTCTGCTCCGGCGCAGTTAAACTTTTTAGGCTAAAAGCACTTCCCCACCTGTGACGTCCTGGAAGCGGTTTGTTTTCCCGCAAAAGCAAGGGAAATCCTCACTGCGCTAACGTCCCCGCCCCTAAAAGACACGCTTTTTTCGAGAGGAGTCATGTTAAAATGAAAGAATTTCAAGTTGCAGTAGTCGGTGCTACCGGAATGGTCGGCCAGCGCTTTATCACCCTGCTGGAAACCCCCCCCTGGTTCCACGTAAAATGCCTGGCCGCCTCTGCCCGGTCCGCTGGTAAGCCTTATGAGGAAGCTGTAGGCAGCCGCTGGGTAATGAAAACCCCTATTCCCGAGGCAGTAAAAAAACTGGTAGTGCAGGACGCTTCCGCCGATGTGGAAAAAATCGCCGGTATGGTAGACTTTGTCTTCTGTGCCGTAGATATGAAAAAAGAGGAAATCAAAGCGTTGGAGGAACGTTATGCCAAGGCGGAATGCCCAGTCATCTCCAATAATTCCGCCCACCGCTCCACCCCGGATGTCCCCATGATCGTCCCGGAGCTTAATCCGGAGCATATCCAGGTAATTGCCTCCCAACGAGCCCGCCTGGGTACCAAAAGGGGTTTTATTGCCGTCAAGTCCAACTGCTCCCTGCAAAGCTATGTGCCAGCCCTGCACCCGCTGCAAAAGTTCGGCATTAAAAATGTAGTTGCCTGTACCTATCAGGCTATCTCCGGCGCAGGCAAAACCTTTGAAACCTTCCCTGACATTGTGGATAACATCATCCCCTATATCGGCGGCGAGGAAGAAAAAAGTGAGCAGGAACCCATGAAAATTTGGGGGAAACTGGAAAACGGCGTCATTGTAAACGCTGCCTCTCCCGCTATCACCACCCAATGCCTGCGGGTTCCAGTTTCAGACGGCCACACCGCTGCAGTATTTGCTTCCTTTGAGCAAAAGCCTTCGCTTGAAGAAATCAAATCTTTATGGGTTAACTTCCGCGGTGTTCCGCAGGAGCTGAACCTCCCCTCCGCCCCCAAGCAGTTCATCCACTACTTTGAGGAAGATAACCGCCCTCAGGCCAAGCTGGACCGGGAGCGGGAAAAAGGCATGGCCGTTTCTGTAGGCCGTCTCAGAGAGGATTCCCAGTTTGACATCAAATTCGTCTGTCTTTCCCACAACACCCTGCGTGGCGCTGCCGGGGGCGCTGTTTTAATGGCAGAGCTTCTGGCTGCCAAGGGCTATCTTGATTAAATGAATAAGGAGGCTCTTTATGAACACAACCAACAAAAAAACAATTTTCACTGGTGCCGCCACTGCGATCGTTACCCCCATGCTGCCGGATGGCTCTGTCAACTATCCCCTTTTAGCCCAGCTGATTGAGTTCCAGATCTCCAATCATATTGACGCCATCGTCTCCTGCGGTACCACCGGCGAGTCCTCCACCCTCTC
>CATJLA010000021.1 GCA_949741215.1 uncultured Oscillospiraceae bacterium | reverse complement strand
TATCCGCAAGTATGTGGGGATAAAGGAACTCACTCCCGCAATCGTCAATGAATTTATCAGGAAAATCATAGTCCATGCGCCGGAAAAGGCGGACGGGAAGCGGATACAGAAAGTAGATATTGTTTTCAACTTTGTGGGTGAACTCCATTTTCTTTCTGACACGCGACCCAAACAGCAAGGCGCATAGGAACTCAAAAAGACGGCACAGCCCTCGTAACAGGGGCTGTACCGCCTAATCTATTACTTCTCTATCACCACAGACCTTGCAGGTTTCGAGGCAATTTATAGGATAATAAACCGGCAGTCCCGTCCTAAAAACACAAAAACCGGTATGATACTTGCATCCCTTTGACGAATATGCTACAATAGCACTAATTACCCTGTGGAGGCGGGCAAAGATCGCTGAAAATTGGGCTGAGGGAAGGGCGGCTTTTCCCGGCTGCTTGTTGGAAAGGATTTTTTATGGAGCTTTTGATTACGGTTCTGGTAACGTTTTTTGCCGGTATGGGCGCCGGGCTTGGCACCGGGTTTGCCGGTATGAGTGCGGCAGCGGTGATCAGCCCGATGCTGATTTCCTTTTTGGATGTGGAGCCTTATATGGCGGTGGGAATTGCGCTTTCCTCCGATGTGCTGGCCAGCGCGGTTTCCGCCTGGACTTACGGCAAAAACAAAAACCTGGATGTGAAAAACGGCCTGATTATGATGGCAAGTGTGCTGGTGTTTACGGTAGCGGGCAGCTATGTTTCCAGCCTAATGCCCTCCTCGGCTTTGGGGAATTCCTCGGTGCTGATTACCTTCTTTTTGGGCATTAAATTTATTGTAAAGCCGGTGGTGACCACCAAGGAAGCCATGCAGGGGGTTTCGGCCAAAAAGCGGGCGGTACAGTCGGCGCTTTCTGGGATGCTGATTGGTTTTATCTGTGGGTTTGTGGGGGCCGGCGGAGGTATGATGATGCTGTTGATCCTGACCTCGGTGCTGGGGTATGAGCTGAAAACCGCAGTAGGCACCAGCGTTTTTATTATGACCTTTACTGCGTTGACCGGAGCGGCCTCTCACTTTGCTATTGGCGGAATTCCTGATCCGCTGATTTGGATTTTGTGCATTGTGTTCACCTTTGTGTGGGCAAGAGTAGCTGCGGTGTTTGCCAACAAGGCATCCGCTAAAACCTTGAACCGGGTTACCGGTGTAGTGCTTGTGGTGTTGGGAGCGGCCATTATGCTTTTTAACTGGCTGACGTAACAGCGCCTCTCTTTTTGCCGGGCAATTATAAAAGCAGAGCATTTTCCCCAAAGCTTGTGGAAAAAATGCTCTGCTTTCGTCATGTTATATGCTTATAACCGGGAGGGTGCTGTTACGTCCGCAAAAGTAAGCCCCTACAGGAGGATTCCGTTTATTTTGGGGGGCGGTTATTGCCAAATTTCCTTTTCAGGGCGGGCCTATAAAAGCTGAATATACTCCGGCAAAAGGCGTACATCCTTGCGGTCCAGCCGGATAATTTTTTGCAGTACCGCCAGCCGGTGCTCGGTATCCTTCCCGATAGCCAGCTTAAAATGATCTCGTTTATGGGCCGCCTTATATTTTTTATGCAGTTTATCCCAAAGCTCCTGTTCAATGATTCTATGGATGGCTTCTGCGGGAGATTCCTCCAAATCCTGCCGCAAACGCTTGATTTCCCGCAAAATTTGCTGATAATCCTCCCGGGATTGCTCTGCGAATTTGGTAATAATCTCCTTTTCGTCATCCGAATCCAAAAAACTGATTTCCAAGATAGAAGCCTCGCCGCCCATTTCCCGGATTTTCTGTACCAGTCCTGCAAACCAGCCCAGTTTCTCCTTTTGATGGGGCAGTACCGCCACACCCTGCTTATAATACACCGCGCCAAATTCCTTTAGTTTACGCCAAACATACACCCGATTTTTTGAGGGAACTACCGGCAAATTATAGCCTAAAGCAATCCATTTTCTTCTATCCGCCACAGCACTTTCCCCTTTTTAGCTTAATTACAGCGGTTTTCTTCCTGCTATTATTGTAACAGCTGATACAATTTTGTCAACCCTGTTTTTTCTTTTCATAGGGGGACGAAAACAGCCGATTCCAAGTTTTCAAAGAAAAGTAAATCTATTTCAAAAAACAAGGAGCAAAAAATTTTTTTAGCAACATTCCAACCGCTCCCTGAGGGGGAGCGTTCCTACACTATTTACTATTCACTATTACTTTTTACTTAAAAAAACTGTTGATTTTTATATTTTGTTGTGATATACTAAACTCAAAGATATATTTGATAAAGATATATCGAAAGAAGGAAGAAAATTTAGATGCAGAAGTAAGGAGGGAAGAATGTGTCAGATTTAGAGCGCTTGACTAAAAGCTATCTGCCTATGTCGGAATCCAGCTTTATGCTGCTGATTTCTCTGATTCAAGAAAACCACGGCTATGGTATTATGCAGCGGGCTGCAGCCCTTACCAACGGTCGGGTAACCCTGGGTGCGGGAACGGTTTACACCCTGCTTTATAAAATGGAGAATGACGGCCTGATCCGCTCTGTGCGGGAGGAGGACCGGCGCAAGGTGTATGTGATTACCGAGCTGGGGCTGGAAATCCTGCGGCAGGAGGGGATGAGGCTGGGTGAACTGGCCGGCATTGCCCAAGGGCTGGGGATAACCCAAAGACCTATGGCGGAAGCTCATCACTAAACCGGTAGAGGAGGAGAAGTATGAACGAATTTTGGAATTTAACTGCTCAGTGGCTGCCCATGTTCTGGCTGATTTTGGCGATTGTGCTGGGGGTAATCGAGGCGGTGTCTTTCCAGTTTGTGGCAATTTGGTTTGCGCTGGGAGCTGTTGTGGCGATTATTCCGTCTCTGCTTGCCGCCCCCATGTGGCTGCAGTTTGTGGTGTTTTTGGCGGTTTCGGTACTGTCTCTGGTTGCCACCCGCCCCTTTGTGAAAAAGTTTTTGACTACCCGCAAGGTAAAAACCAATGCCGACAGCCTGATCGGTAAAATAGGCATTGTGGTGGAGCCTGTTTCCTTGGCGGAGGCAAAAGGCCGGGTAATGGTAAGCGGCCAAAGCTGGTGGGCCATGAGCGAGGATGGCAGCTTTTTGGAGAAGGAAGAGCGTGTGCTGATTAAGGCTATCGAGGGCGTGAAGCTTGTAGTAGAGCGCCTTAGATAAAAATCTGCAGTCCCGTCTACAAAAGGGTTTATTTTAAGGGACGTAGGTGCTATAATAGGCTTACATAGCAAAACAAAGCCGGTTTGCAGCCGGAAAAAGGAGGATTTTATCATGCTTGAATTCAGTGTTGGTTTTTTGGTGGTTACGATATTGATTGTTGCGCTGCTGCTGATTATCATTTTAAACATTAAGATTGTGCCCCAGGCCACGGTGTATGTGGTGGAGCGCCTTGGAGCTTACTTTGCTACCTGGGAAACCGGTGTTCACTTTACTATCCCCTTTGTGGATCGGATTGCCAAGCAGGTTTCGTTAAAGGAACAGGTGGTAGACTTTAAGCCCCAGCCGGTTATCACCAAGGATAACGTTACCATGCAGATTGACAACGTGGTGTTTTATCAG
>CATJLA010000020.1 GCA_949741215.1 uncultured Oscillospiraceae bacterium | reverse complement strand
TTCTTCATTGCCGTAAGCCTGGGCGGTATCAATAGAGCGGTAGCCTACGTCGATAGCCTCCCGAACACACCGCTCGCACTCGCTGTTTGTAACCTGATAGACCCCATAACCAAGCTGGGGCATTTGAATACCGTTATTCAGTGTGATAAAATTCATTTTCTGCTGCCTCCTTAATTCGCTTCTCCGTATACTTCCTTAGCCATCCGCAAAGCTGCCCATGCCTTGGGCCAACCTGCATAAAAGGCCAGTTGTGTCAGTGCTTCTGCCATTTCCTCTGCGGTGACGCCGTTAACTTTGGCCCGCTGAATATGGTGTAGCAGAGAGGAATCCAAAATTCCGCTGGCCATCAGTGCTGAAACGGTAATCAGGCTGCGGTCTCTGGGAGAAAGCTGCTGCTCTCTGGCCCAAACCTCTCCAAAGAGGACATCGTCGTTAAGCTGTGCAAATTTAGGGGCAAATTCGTTCATAGCATCTCTGCCCGCTGTTACCTTTTCCATACAAACACCCTTTCTCCATTTTATTTCAGTTTTTTCCATCGATGAAGGCGTTTCCCACCTTCTCACCCAAAACTAAATAGGCGTTATTCACCGGGTCAAAAGAGATAGCCTGTAATTTGGTCGGATTGATCTTCCCGTCCGCCTCTAAAATGCGCTCATCAGCACTGACATTCACAATCTGTCCAATAATATTTCCATCCTCGGTAACCTTCAGGAGCCTGCACTCCAGTGCTAAAGGAAATTCGTCGATGAGAGGTGCGTCTACAAATTCACTTCTTGTGGTGTGCAGTCCCGCCTTTTCCAGCTTCTTCGGCTCTTGGCCGGCAGAAACTATCCCAACATAGTCTGCTTCCACCACATGGGCGGCGTCGGCAAAGCTGACGGTAAAGCCCCTCCTAGCTTTGATGTTCTGGGTAGTTCTGTGCCCCGCACTGAGGCAGAGCTCCACCTTATCCCGATCGTACAGCCCACCCCAGGCTGCATTCATCGCGTCAGCAGTGCCGTCTTCATTGTAGGTGCCAATAATCAGCACCGGCAGGGGGTAAAACCAGGGGTTGCTTCCGAAATTCTTTCTCATAAAATGGCTCCTCCTTATTTTTAGTATCTGCCAAATACCAGAAAATCTGTGACATCCAGCTTACTGTCAATCGTAGTTATTCTCTTCACTCTGCCGGTATCTCAGCCACAGCCCATCTCCTTCCAGCCGTTTGGCTTCCAGCAGAGAAAAAACTGTTCCTCCCAGATTTGGCAGAAAGCCAGAACGTTCAAAGCCTGAAACCGAGGTTGTATTTCCGTCCGCCACCGGAGACCATCAAGCTCACTTCGTCAATAAGGTTCTCCTGTAAAAAAGGAACCGTTCATATACCCGTCTCCAGCCAGCATCAAGCGGTTGATTCCCTGTAACGTTTTCAGCTTTTATTATAAACAAAAGGAGACCTCCGCAGAAGTCTCCTTTTGTTCATTTGTTATTACCCGCAGGTTATAACTTTGATGATCCTGACAATACGTCCAACATTTCAAATCAAGCTGTAGTACTGCTGCTTACTGCAGGGGGAACAGCCTCCATATCCGGCAGATTAATTCCATAAACATCCCGAAGTTCCTCCAGAAGCGCGGGATAATCGGCATCCTGTTCGTCCAGCAAATAGGTAATTTTAGCCAGCAGATACCAGCCATTTCCCCTGGTGTCGGCATATAGAATGGAGTACCGGGGAGAAAGATTATCGTAATGATAAAACTCCTTGAGGGCAATATCATATTCCGAGGAATAGATGGTTTCATACTCTTCGGTGTCTATACTGTCCTCCGTTAATGCACAGAAGCTTTCATAAGCCTCTTCCACGGCATCCTGGGCGTTAAAGCTGGACTGCACCATGGTAACAGTAACCTCCATGCCATGAGCAGTAGTGGAAATAACAGAAGCATCCTCCTCCGGATAATCCGGCTCTCCTTCCTGATACGGAAGATAAGCGTCCAAAAAGCCGCCCTGCTCAAACATTCCTTCCGGAGCCTTAATATAGCCAACACCGATATATTGATACCCCTCCTCTGAAGCCAGATGGAACAGAGAACGGTAGTTTTCTTCGGTAATCACAGCAGTACCGGGGTGCTCCCCAAGCTTGGCGTTTTCCAGCATATACAGCAGGTCGCCTTTTACGGTATGCTCGTCTGCCGTCTCACTTTGGAAGCCCTCTGCTACCAGCAAAATACCGTCCTTTGTAAGAGCCACCGCAGTATGAAGAGCAGTTCCGTCAGTAAAATACACTGTTAAAATGTTATGCTGGTACACACTGCCGTCCGCCGCAGTCAATGGGACAAGAGTGTTTTCCCCAGTTACATGCTCAAAACGGAACCGATCATACTCCGGGTCATCTCTGAACATGCTGATAGGGTCCAACAGATATTCCAAGGCACTCTGCTCGCTTACATTGCTCCAGGCGCTCAGATAATAGTCGGTATCGGTAGCAGGATCATAGAAAATCCCTTCTCCATCCATCACATAAGCGCTATCCATAGGGAAGGATACACCGTCCACCTCATACTCCGTCACCTGAGCAGGTACCCGTGCGGTAAGGGATTCATCATTTTTGGAAGTGCCCCCCTGATTGCCGCCGGGTTCCGTATACATCATCGTCCCCCAAACGGCGCCGCCCAAAGAAAACGCCACTACCAGCACCAGTGAAACGATAATGACAGGAATATTCCAGGGCGTACGCTCCACACAGGGAGGCATATCCTCAGTAGGTGCAAAGTTCGGGTAAGCCTTCCCTATCCAAACCTTTTTCCATTTGTTGCCGCTTACCGAGTAGGCCACCCGCCAGCCCCACTTGGTTTCCTTAAGCACCCGCAGGTCGGTTAAGGGCATAACCGCCTGGCTCAGGGTACTGCCGGGCATCAGCTGGCCACTGCACAGCAAAGAAATCGCCCGCAAAACCGAGTTTTTTGCCCGCTCCTGCTCCTCAGGGCTCAGTCTTTCCCAGCTAAGGGCGCGGATGCCCGCTTTGTTGGTAAAGCGGTAAGTATCAATCATATTCAGCTGAGGGACATTCACCCGCCAAACTACCCCCTGCAGACGTAACAGCATCCAGGAATCCACCTGGCAAAGCTGAGTCAGCGGCATTACGATAACCATGCAGATAAAAGAGGCGATCAGGCAGCCCAAAGCGGCAAAAACCAGCGGCATCACTTCAATCGCCACAGCCACCAGCAGCATAAAAATGCCCAAAAGCAGCCCTGGCAGCATCGCAATCAGGGAGCTGGCAC
>CATJLA010000019.1 GCA_949741215.1 uncultured Oscillospiraceae bacterium | reverse complement strand
TTTTGGTTTTCCCTTCTCAGGGCAATTTTTATGAAAAGTGTTGGCAGCTTTTCTTCTTTTTTTGCAAAAACATGGGGAAAACAGAATTGAACACGTTGGCAGTTTATGCTATAATGTTTTAAAGATGTAATTTCACACAATCATATGCAGAAGTTTACACCCCGGAGATGATTGAACAGAACCTCTGCCGGGACGAGCTGCTGGTCCAAACTGAAGCGCATTTCGGTTTTTCTCAGTAAAGCTGATTTCACTGGCCGAAAATTGTTTTTGAAAAAACCGCAGCGGGATGCCGCAATACGGCGTCCCTATAGATACAAAACGAGCATATTTGTAAAAATAAGACAATATGTCACCAAAAAATGGAGGAAAACGGAATGCTGACAGATATTGAAATTGCACAGCAGGCGAAAATGCTCCCTATCACGGAGATTGCAGGCCGCCTTGGAATTTTGGAAGAGGAGTTGGAGCCCTATGGCCGCTATAAGGCTAAGGTTTCCGAGAGTATCTATAAGCGTTTGCAGTCCCGTCCGGATGGCAAACTGGTGCTGGTTACCGCTATCAACCCCACCCCTGCAGGAGAGGGAAAAACCACTACCAGTGTAGGCTTGGGCCAGGCTATGCACCGGATTGGCAAAAATGCAGTGCTTGCTTTGCGGGAGCCTTCTCTGGGGCCGGTGTTTGGCATTAAGGGCGGCGCAGCTGGCGGCGGCTATGCCCAGGTTGTGCCTATGGAGGATATCAACCTGCATTTTACCGGTGATATGCACGCGATTACCGCTGCAAACAACCTGCTTTGCGCTATGCTGGATAATCATATGCAGCAGGGAAATTCTCTGAAAATAGATCAACGTCGAATCCTCTTGAAACGCTGCATGGATATGAATGATCGTGCCCTCCGGGGTGTAATTGTAGGTTTGGGGGGCAAGCTGAATGGTGTTCCCAGAGAGGACAGCTTCCAAATCACGGTGGCCAGCGAGGTGATGGCTATCCTCTGCTTAGCCTCTGATCTAACCGACCTGAAGGATCGTCTTGGCTCTATTTTAGTGGCCTATAATTACGAGGGCGTTCCTGTTTATGCCCGGGATTTAGGGGCTCACGGTGCTATGACGGCACTGCTGAAGGATGCTCTCAAGCCCAACTTGGTGCAAACGCTGGAGAATACGCCTGCGTTGGTACACGGTGGCCCCTTTGCCAATATCGCTCATGGGTGTAACTCCATTCGTGCTACAAAATTAGCCTTAAAGTTAGGTGATTACTGCATCACCGAGGCTGGTTTCGGTTCTGATCTGGGCGCCGAAAAGTTTTTGGATATCAAATGCCGTTACGCAGGGATTGCCCCATCCGCTATCGTCCTGGTAGCCACTTTGCGGGCGCTGAAATATAATGGGGGCATCTCCAAAGATGCGCTTTCCCAGGAAAATCTGGAGGCCTTGCAGAAGGGTATGGTTAACCTGGAGGCCCACGTGGAGAATATGCGGAAATATGGGGTTCCGGTGGTGGTGGCCATCAACCAGTTCCCTACCGATACGCAGGCGGAAATTGAGCTTTTGGCAGAACATTGCCGTCAAATGGGGGTAGAGTATGCCTTGTCCCAAGTGTTTGCCAAGGGCGGTGCTGGGGGAGAGGAGCTGGCTTGCAAAGTGGTGGAAGCCTGTGAAAAGCCCTCCAGCTTCCGAATTTTATATGATGAAAAGTTGCCGATTTCGGAAAAAATCCAAACTATTGCCCGGGAAATTTATGGGGCGGCAGACGTAGAATTTTCTGCCGCCGCTAAGCGGTCAATGTCTGAAATAGCGAAGTTGGGGCAGGATAAGCTGCCGGTTTGTATCGCTAAAACGCAGTACTCCCTCTCGGATAATCCGGCTTTATTAGGTCGTCCCACTGGCTTTACTCTCCAAATTAAAGAGGTGCGGCTCTCTGCCGGAGCAGGCTTTATTGTAGCCCTTGCCGGCGAGATTATGACTATGCCTGGCCTGCCCAAACAGCCCTGTGCCTTGAATATTGACTGCGATGCCGATGGTCATATCTCCGGACTATTTTAGCATATATTCTATCGCTATAAGACGTCGTTTTTTAGCAGGATGCTTTTACTGATACGCACTGCATACAAGTAGAGACTAGGAGATATGCGGAATGAAAAGAGTATTGTTCGGGACCACAAATCCCTCTAAGGTCAAGCGATTTGCATCTCTGCTGGCCAGTTATAACGTAGAATTTCTTACCCTGAGCGACCTGCAGATTACGGAGGAGCCGAAAGAAAACGGTCGAACCCCTGAGGAAAACGCAGCGCTGAAGGCACGGTTTTATGGGCAGTATTTTGACACGGTAATCTGTAACGACTCGGGCCTGTACATTGATTCTCTGGCACTGACTGACCCCCGCCAGCCTGGCCTGCACATTAGAACGCCGGGCGGTGGCAGGCGTCTGGATGACGAGGAGATGATTTCCTATTATTCCCAGTTGATACATACTTTGGGTGGACAGGTGCTGGCATATTACCTTGACGGAATAGCGGTTTATCGAAGTGGGGAGGTATATACTTTTATGGAGGATAGCGAAGTTGCCAGACATAGCGCTTTTTACATGGTAGACCGTCCCTCGGAAAAGCGGCATAAAGGCTGGCCGCTGGACTCGATTTCTCTTAACAGGAATACCCTCACCTATTTTGTTGATCAGGGCAACAATAAATATGATACTGAGGATGAACTTATTATCTTAGGAGAACATCGAAAGCGGCTGATTCAGTTTCTGGTAAAATCCTTGGGAGTGCAGAATTAAAATTTTCTGTAAAAAGCAGTTAGGAAGTGAAAAAGTTGGAATGGATTACCCATAGTTCAGAGGAAACAGAGCATTTTGCAAGCCAATTTGCTAAGCTTTTAAGCCTTGGTGACGTAATCGCCTTCCGGGGTTCTCTGGGTATGGGAAAAACTGCGTTTGTCCGTGGGCTTGCTCGAGGTCTGGGGATTGAAGATCCGGTTTCCAGCCCTACTTTTGCCATTGTAAATGAGTATCGGCGCAGCGGTGTTACGCTCTGCCATTTTGATATGTACCGAATTGATGGATATGACGATCTATATTCGACCGGATTCTTCGATTATTTAGACACAAATGCTATATTAGCTATCGAATGGAGTGAGCGAATTGAAGGCGTGCTGCCCCGTCATACAACCTGGATAACCTTGGAACAAGTGGGAGAAAATCGCCGTAGAATCACCATAGAAGGAGATCATCGATTTGAAAATTTTAGCGGTTGACAGTTCGGCAGTAGCGGCTTCCTGCGCTGTGATAGAGGATGAAAAGCTATTGTGCGAGAGTTTTCTAAATCGGAAGCTGACCCATTCTCAGACATTGCTTTCTATGCTTGAGCAAATGATGGAATGGAGCGGTCTTTCTCTAAAAGAGATAGATCAGTTTGCGGTTGCTGCCGGGCCAGGCTCCTTTACCGGCTTGCGAATTGGAATTGGAGCAATAAAAGGGATAGCGTATACGCTAAAACGCCAGGTAACAGCGGTGTCCACCTTGGAAGGATTAGCGCATAATCTCATTGGGTTTCCCGGATTGA
>CATJLA010000018.1 GCA_949741215.1 uncultured Oscillospiraceae bacterium | reverse complement strand
TTTGAAAAGCCCATGCACCCTTACACCAAGGCCCTGCTTTCCGCTGTCCCATCCACAGATGTGAACCGAAAGATGAACAGAGTCCAGCTAAAAGGAGAGCTGAGTTCTCCCATCAATCCGGTCCCCGGCTGTCGTTTTGCTGCCCGCTGCCTCTATGCAGCCGAGAAATGCAGCCAGCAGCAGGAACTAACTGAGGTAGAGCCTGGACATTTTGTTCAGTGTTGCAGGATTCGTGAAATTATTTGAGAAAGGCCGAACAATGGAAAATAATGAAGAAAAAGAGATAAACTTTGGTGCGCACCCTGGTAACGGACCGCAGTATCTGCCGAGAACACTCCACCCGGACGCGGACAGTCCGTTGGCGGGGAAGACGGTAATCTTCCTCGGCAGCTCCGTTACCGAGGGCTATGCATCTCTAAACTATTCCTTCGCCGATTTTCTTCAGCAGAAGGACGGCATCAGATCCGTTAAAGAAGCTGTGGGCGGCACGACCCTGGTGAACGATTCCGAGGACTCCTATATTCCGCGGATGAAGACCATTGATCCAAATCTGGCGGCAGATCTGTTTGTCTGTCAGCTTTCCACCAATGATTTCGCCCAGGACAAGGATCCGGAAAGAATTTACGCGGCGATTGAGGAAATCATTGACTATGCCCGCAGCACCTGGAACTGCCCCATCATGTTCTGCGCCAGTCCGCGGTTTGACAGGCCCACATATGCGGATGCTGTAGAAAAGCTCAAGGAGATCGCTGCGAGAAAACAGATTGGCATTATTGACCTCTGGAGTAATGACACATTCAATGCGATCTCCGATGCACAACGCGAACTGTATATGTTTGATCCCGTCCATCCTACTATGGCCGGTTACCGCCTGTGGTGGCTTCCGGAGATGGAAAAGGAGATCAAAGAATACATCGCCAGATAATAATATCTATTACATAAGGTTGGTGAAAACACCGGCCTCACGCTGTTGAAAAAGGCCACCTTTGGGTGGCTTTTTCTTGTAAAGAGGAGAAAAGGCAGGTCTGCAACGGGGATATTTTGGGGTAGTATAGTCTGGTACATCCATCAAGATCGAACCGTTCGGATCTCGGAAAACTCATTTTTGTTTTGGATCACTTTGAGCCATTCATCGATCACTTCTGGATGTTCCATCCCAATGTTTGACCGGTGTAATGCCCACGCCAAAGCTGCCGCTTCTTTCCGTACGCCTCCCTTTTTCGAAGCAGACTCTGCGGTATCATCCGGCGTGATTACAGTCTGTTCCAGTAATTGAGAAAGGCCGGTCTGTATCAGTTCCAGGATATTGTCCCCCAAAAGATCCGGCCGGTATTGGGCGGCAACTTTGGCGGTTTGCAGCGAGGTGACCAACTGGCCGGGAATGCACCAAGCGATCTGCTGGGCTATCACCATAACGCCAGCACAAACCTCTGTGGTGCACAGAAATGGCTGTTTCCCATTACGAATCGCCGTCGCAAGGACGTCGTGACCATGGAAAGAGCATAAATCGTTTACTGAACGCAGACAGCGTTCCAACTCTCGCTCCGAAGGAAGCGGGCATTCCAGCGGTGCTGCCCAAACGCTTTTCAGGCCATAATGGTTGATATGCACTTTTTCACATATGTCTAAAATATCAGACATCGCTTGGCGATCCTCCTGCGTCGGGATCCAGCCCTTCTTGCAGACGCTCAAGACCCATAACGCACGGGAAATACTATACATCTGGGAAGCGGTGCACTGCTTGATCCCCATAAAATCTCCGTTCATGGCAAAATTCCCCGAAAGTGAGGCAACACGCTGCAAAAACGCTGTAAGGATCACAGAAATCTGCTGCGAGGAAAAGGAATCGGCACACCTATACGAAAAGAAAGTAAGTTCATGGAGGATCGCTTCGTCATTTTTGGGACGTATTCTGTTTCCGGTGTAGCCCCTGATCTCCTCGGTAAGGCGGTTGCTAAGATATTTTTTCACATCGATGCCCTGTGGTGATTCAAATTCCAGGCAAACGGTGCGGGGCCAATTACTTGGAACCTGGAGTTCATGACTTTTCCACAAAAGATCCCCCAACAACTTTTTTTGCGACGCTGTTAACAATCCATGATAAAAACAATGTAGCAGACGATTTACGACCTCCTTTCGACCATTATCCAAAAACGGCATTGTCAGGACCGTCTGGATTTCGGGGTGTACGGTCTGGGCATCCTCTATGCCATCATCCAAGAAGAATGGAACAAGCTGAATAGGATCGGGAAAATCGAATACTGAATCCTCACCCTCTTTTGGAAGAGGGAAACCTGCAAGCTGTACTATCAACTTTTTGTAAACAGAAGCAGGATATGCAGGAATAAGACGTTTAGCCAGCGAGGCCATTTTCTGGTAGCATAACCGCTTGGGTGATCTGTACAGATGGTCCAAAAGATTCAGAAACTTATCTAATACGTGTACCGAACATTTTGAACATAGCTCGGACAATACCTCTGGCAGCACATCTGCGGCTAAACGGGCAAAACTGTTACGATAAAACCAGTCTGATTCTGTGAGCTCGTCCTCAGTATGCAGGAGAGCATCCAGGTAAAACTGACCATTTTCGTCTGCATCCTCCTGCGTCCAGGAACTGAGCACACCTCGTGTGATCGTGTTCTCCACCTCTTTAGGTTCATCCACACGCACCAATGTTAGAATCGCCAGTTGGGGTGCATATAGTGCGATACGCTCAGCTGCTCCATGGGCAGCCTTCTTATCGCTGTAGACATTGTGAATAAGGAAGGGGATGCCGGTTTCTTCCCGAAACCGAAGAAAGGAAAAGGCCAAAATGAGATCGATGTTATTCGCCAAGACAGTTGTTGTCCTTGTCTTTCTAAAATCGAAGGTCGAGCTGGCCCGGTCATTGGCCCGGTCATTATGGAATGGCTGCCAGATAGCTTCCAAATGTGATACAAAATAGGCATTCTGTTCCTCCCAAGAAACATTGTACTGTTTGTGACGCGAACGGTGCTGTTCATTGATAAATTCATTATCCTTTTGTTTACCGTCTTCCTCTGCGTCCGTTTGGTTACTGTTCTGAAATGCTTGGGAAATAAAACTTTGCAGGTACATCATTGCACTTTCCAGGGACAGAAGAAGCCTGTCCGGCTTTAACTGGTGAGACAGCCGTTTTCTCACATTCAGAATTGCTTTCTGCAAAAGACTATGGGCATGTTCACAGTCACCATACTCAGCCCATAACCCGGCCTTGCGCAAGGTCCACAGCGGTATATTTGCCGGAACATCCCAGCCCTCCAATTGTTGCCTGAGCTGTGGGAATTCATAGCGGGAAAGGGAACAGAGGCACTCCTCCCATCGAAGTTGATGAAGCTGCTCTTGTGTGAGATATGAAATTTCTGCAAGCAGCTTTTGATGAAGTCCTTCCCACTCTTTCCAATCGCCGTATTCCCGAAGCGTTCGAAGAATCGAAAGGCAGACGGATAATTTGTATGTACTGTGATCCTCCTTATGCCGATCCAAGATTTCCTGATAGCACCTCAAATCCGAACCAAAGAGAGGGAGCATTGCTTTCG
>CATJLA010000017.1 GCA_949741215.1 uncultured Oscillospiraceae bacterium | reverse complement strand
TATGCCCGCAATGAAAAATACAAGGTGCCTGAGGACTTTATCAGTGAGATAGAAACCAAGGATTCGATTACCGAAAGCCAGCTGAAAAGCTATGCCAAGGAATATAAGCTCTCCGGTGAGTTTTTGCAGCTGTTCTTTAAAAACCATTTTGTTTTTAAAATAGGCAGCACTTACGAATACATACCAATAGATAAAAGCCTAAAGAAAAACAACTACAATATGAATAATCTGATAGATGTGGGCAGAGGGGAAAAGGAGTATATTAAAAACGGCGAATCCCAGGCTGCTAAGGGAATTGATGTTTCCCGCTACCAGGGGAATATCAACTGGAGCCAGGTTAAGCGGGACGGCGTAGAGTTTGCCTTTATCCGGCTGGGCTACCGGGGTTATACCAAAGGGGAAATCTTCCTGGACGAAAAGTTTTATAAGAACTTGAAGGGAGCGCAGGCGGCAGGTATTAAAGTGGGTGTGTATTTCTACTCCCAGGCGGTTTCGGTAAAGGAAGCTCGGGAGGAAGCCCGCTTTGTGTTGGATGCCCTGGAGGGGTATCACCTGGATTACCCCATTGTTTTTGACATTGAGGCGGCGCCGGCCTCTAATGCTCGCACTAAAAATGTGTCCGCTAAAACGGCTACAGATATGGCAATTGCTTTCTGTGATACTGTGGAAAATGCTGGATATGACTCTATGATTTACAGCTATTTGTACTATTTTGTACATAACATGGAGCTTTCTCGGCTGGAATCCTATGACAAATGGGTAGCAAATTACTATGACATTCCCTTTTTCCCCTATAAGTTCCAGATTTTGCAATATACTGGCTCCGGCAGAGTCAACGGTATCAGTGGTGACGTTGATATGAATCTGGCGTTTACCACCTATTAAGCCACTTTTTAGGACTGGACAGCAGACTTGCTTGTCTGTGCGTACAATAAAGGCCCCAGGCAACTTTTTATCAGAGAGTAGCCTGGGGCTTTTGCCTTTGATCTAAATTTACCGGGATTTACGCTGATCTGGCACAAATAGATGCGGCGGGATTCACAAAATGGGGTGGGGAATTTGGTTGCAATTTACCAAGGGGCATGGGATACTAAGGTTTCCACTGACGTCACATAACAATGAAAGGAGAGGAGCGGGAAAGCTATGGAATTTCGGAGGATTTTTGATACCATTCCGGAGCAGTTTGACCGGTATCGTACCCGTTATACCTCAGAGATGTTTGAGTACCTGATCCAATATGCAGGGATAGGGCCTGGGAAGCAGGTGCTGGAGCTGGGCCCCGGTACCGGGCAGGCTACCGAGCCGATTTTGGACACCGGATGTGATTATCTGGCCATTGAGCTGGGAGAGAATTTTGCGGAAAAAATGATAGGGAAATATGGGAATCGGCCTAATTTTAAGCTGATTTGCGGTGATTTTATTACCCATGACTTTGCCGGACAGACCTTTGACCTGATTTATTCTGCGGCAACCATCCAGTGGATTCCGGAGGAGGTTGCCTTTTCCAAAACATACTCGCTGCTCCGGCCAGGGGGAACCTTGGCCATGATGCGCACCCTCAGCGACTACCGCACTCCGAATGAGGCGCTGTATCAGAAGATTCAGCAGGTGTATGACCGGCATTTTAAGCCCGCAGAAGAGTATACCGGCTGGAGGTTCCGGTATGAAAACGCGGTAAATTATGGTTATACCGATTTTACCCACAAGGAATTTTATACCACCCGGGAGCTGACTGCCGAGCAGAACGCCGCCTATAAAGGGACAGACTGCTCCGTTTTATCTATACCGGAGCCGGATAAAACCCTGTTTTTTGAGGGAATCCTCCAGGCTGTGCGGGAAGAGGGGAACCGGATTGTGTATCAGGATACCACTGTGCTGCAGACTGTGAAAAAAGTATGAGAAAATCCCACGGCAGTGCCGTCCTAAAAAGACGGGCTGCTGTGGGATTTTTGTTTGGATCAAAGGGTTATTGGATGGCCGCAAAGCCTTTTTCCAGGTCGGCGATGATGTCGTCAATGTGCTCGGCGCCGATGGAAAGCCGGATGGTATTGGGATGAATTTCCTGATCCGCCAGCTCCGCTTCGGTGAGCTGGGAGTGGGTGGTGGTGGCAGGGTGGATCACCAGGCTTTTTACGTCCGCGACGTTGGCGAGAAGGGAGAAAATTTCCAGATTATTGATGAAGCGGTGAGCCTCCTTTACGCCGCCCTTGATGTCAAAGGTAAAGATGGACGCCCCGCCATTGGGGAAGTACTTCTGATACAGGGCGTGGTCTGGGTGCTCCGGAAGGGAGGGGTGGTTTACCTTTTCCACCAGAGGATGGTTGTGCAGAAATTCCACAACCTTTTTGGTGTTCTCGGCATGGCGTTCCAGCCGGAGGGACAGGGTTTCCACCCCTTGGAGCAGCAGGAAAGCGTTAAAAGGGGAGATGGCAGCGCCGGTATCCCGCAGCAGGATGGCCCGGATGTAGGTTACAAAAGCTGCGGGGCCCACTGCGTCCGCGAAGGAAACCCCGTGGTAGCTGGGGTTTGGCGATGCAATACCGGGGAATTTGCCGCTTTGCTTCCAGTTAAAGTTACCGGAATCCACGATGATGCCGCCCAAGGTGGTGCCGTGGCCCCCGATGAACTTTGTGGCGGAATGCACTACAATATCCGCGCCGTGTTCTATGGGACGAATCAGATACGGGGTGCCGAAGGTGTTATCGATAACCAGCGGAAGCCCATGCTTGTGGGCAATAGCGGCGATGGCGTCGATATCCGGGATGTCGCTGTTGGGGTTGCCCAGGGTTTCCAGGTATATGGCCCGGGTATTCTCCTGGATGGCTCCCTCCAGCTCTGCCAAATTGTGAGCGTCCACAAAGGTGGTGGTGATGCCGTAGTGGGGCAGGGTGTGGGCCAGCAGGTTATAGCTGCCGCCGTAGATGGTTTTTTGAGAGACAATATGCCCGCTGTCCGCTGCCAGGGCCTGAATGGTATAGGAAATTGCCGCAGCGCCGGAGGCCAAGGCCAGCGCGGCTACGCCGCCTTCTAATGCGGCGATTCGTTTTTCCAGCACATCTTGGGTGGAGTTGGTGAGCCTGCCGTAAATGTTGCCGGCATCCGCTAAGCCAAAGCGGGCAGCGGCGTGCTCGCAATTGTGGAAAACATAAGAGGTGGTTTGATAAATCGGCACAGCTCGGGCATCGGTTGCAGGGTCGGGCTGTTCCTGGCCTACATGCAGCTGTAAGGTTTCAAATTTCATGGTGAACATCCTCTTTTCTGTGTAAAAGTGGGTAGGCGCTTACGTCCCGGAATATATGTGTATTTTGCGCTGCAGCTTGGTTTGCTGCTTTAACTGATAATCAGCATACATCATTAAACCTACTTTGTCAATAGGTTAATAGGAAAATTTTTAAAAATCTCTTGATTTACCCAATTAACCTGTATTATAATGGGTTTGTAAAAGCCGTTTAAGAAAAGGGGGTTGGCGAGGATGATTTCAACAAAAGGAAGATACGCCCTGCGGGTAATGCTGGATTTAGCGGAGCAGCCGGAAGAAAGGTTT
>CATJLA010000016.1 GCA_949741215.1 uncultured Oscillospiraceae bacterium | reverse complement strand
TTTAAGGCTTGAAAAAGCACACCTTTTCAAACTGGCTGGCACAATAACTTATTTGCTATAAAACAGTCTCTCAACTGCTTTCAACAATACTTTTCGCCTAATTTTTGAAAAAGGAAAGCAGGTTTTTTCAAACTTTTTCACTTTCGTAAAAGTGTACTTTTTCAAACTGAGAGGGAGAGCAAAGGAAGCAACAGGGAGGTTGTAAAGATGCTGGTATTAGGCAGGAGGCTAAACGAACCGGTGGTAATCGACGACAGAATTTTCATCAAAGTTGTGAGGGGAAAGCAGGGGAACTTTAGGATAGCAATAGACGCCCCGAAGGATGTGAAAATCACGCGTGGGGAGCTTTTTCCCGGGATAGAAGAGATGGAAGAGAAGTGGTCGAGGGCGCTGGGAGAATAGGTTTTCTGTCCCGTCGCAAAGCTGAACGCGCGCAGGGAAGCGGCGGGTAGAAATAGAAGAAAAGACACAACAGGCCGATACGGGAAAGAGGATGTTTTCCGTGGCCGCAGAAGCAAGGAGGTTTTACCATGGGAATGGTAGTAAGAACAAACACAATGGCGCTCAACGCTTATCGTCAGTTGGGCATGAACAACAGTGCAGTTGCTAAGAGCTTGGAGAAGCTGTCCTCTGGTTTTAGAATTAACCGTGCAGGCGACGACGCTGCCGGCCTGGCCATCAGCGAGAAGATGAAGGCTCAGATTACTGGTTTGGAAACCGCTTCCGCCAACGCGCAGGACGGTATCTCCCTGATCCAGACCGCTGAGGGCAACCTGAACGAAGTGCATGACATGCTGAACCGTATGGTTGAGCTGGCTTCTAAGTCCGCTAACGGCACTTATACCAGCCAGGAGCGTCAGGCGCTGCAGGATGAGGTTAACTCCCTGCTGGACGAAATTGACAGAATTTCCAAGTCTGCTAACTTCAACGGCACCAAGCTGCTGGACGGCACTATGGGCCTGAATAAGGATGCCTTTACTAAGTTTGAGTCCTTAAACGCTGTTAAGGCAAGCGATGGTACTATTGATATTTCTGGCCTTGTGGCAAAAGAGACTGATGGTACTCCTAAGGTTCACTTGGAGGCCGCGACTGTTGCTGCTGCTGCGCCTTCTGCGACTATCGATTTGGGTGACTTGGCTATTACTGGCAACAAGGCTGGCGATAAGATAACTCTTACAATTGCTGGCAAAGACTATGAAATAACATCTGCCGCTGATGATGATTTGGATAGTGCTACTAAGATTGCGACTGCACTGAAAGCTGCTATTCAAAGTTCTGCGCAGGGTGTTAAGTCGGCTGACGGTGCTCATGATGGTACTACTGCTGCCAATAATGATGCTATTCGGATTGGCAATGCTGCCTATACTGTCGGTGGCACTGGTAGTACAATTACGCTGACTTATGCTGGTCGTTATGACAGCGCTACTGGAAACACCTTTGTGGCTGAAACCGCTTATACTGGAACAGCGGATCAGGCTGATAGCATCAACGGAGAACTGGGCTTTGACGTTGTTGTGAAATCTGTTACCACCACTGATGGTACACGTGGCGGTGATGTAATCCACAAAGCAACTAATGTTGGGCAGGCTAAGGCTGCAGTGAATGCTACCAAGGCTGGTATCGATATTAAGTTGACCGCTGATTTAATTAAGCAGGGGAACACTTTAACTATCGATGGCAAAACCTTCATGTTCCAGACCGAGGCCACTGCTCCTACAGCGCCTGCTGGCGTAACAGCGACAACCATCAATGTTAGCGCGGCTAAAACTGATGAAGAGCGTATCCATATGGCAGCTGACCTGTTGAGTAAGCAGGCCGAATTTAATGGTGCAGGTGACGATGCCACTCGTACATGGAAGATTGGTGTTAATGGCGATGGTACCACTATTCACATTGATCAAACTACCGCTAGTGCTACAGGTAAGGCATTGGATACCTATGACAAACTGGTAGGAGTAATTTCTGCTAAAGGTACTGCTACAGCAGCCAAGAGCGCAGGCACCAAGATTACCTTTGACGCTTCTAAGCTGAACGCAGGCGATGCCTTGAACATTGGCGGCCAGAAGTATGTCTTTGTTAAGGAAGCCGGCGATGAGGTTGAAAAGGATGCTATTGCGGTAACAATGGGCGCTGACGCCGCCGCTACTTTGGCTAACCTGAAAACCGAGGTTGATAAGGGTGCTTATAATATGGAAGTTGCTGCCGACGGCACTAACTTCACTGTTTACTCTGACAAGACAGATTCCACCACCGCTCCTATCGTTGGTGGCGGCGGCTTGACCCTGCAGATCGGCGATACAGCTGATATCTTCAACAAGATGTCTGTATCTGTAGCTGATATGAGTGCGAAGGGCCTTGGGCTGGAGCACCTGAAGAAGGTTGGCATCATGACAGAGTCTGCTGCCAGCGATGCTATTGATACCATTAAGACTGCGATCAATACTGTATCCAACACTCGTGCAAGCATGGGTGCACTGCAGAACCGTCTGGATCACACCATCAACAACCTGGATGTAGCTGTTGAGAACCTGTCCGCAGCAAACAGCCGTATCCGTGACACCGACATGGCCAAAGAGATGATGAACTACACCAAGATGAACGTTCTGGTGCAGTCCGCTCAGGCTATGCTGGCTCAGGCTAATCAGCAGCCTCAGTCCGTGCTGCAGCTGCTGCAGTAAGGCAGTTACGTCAAATAAGCTAGTTTTAAGCAAATATCCTAACACCTTAAGACTAAGGCGGGCCGGGGGTTCCTCGGTTCGCCTTTTTCGCTTATCTTCCTTTCTGGTAATATAGGGACGGAGGTGCAGATTTATGGCTACATACGGTTATGTGAGGGTTTCGACAAAGGATCAGAACGAGGCAAGGCAGCTGGACGCCATGGCGCAGTTTCGTCTGGACGAGCTGTTTATTGACAAACAGAGCGGCAAGGATTTTAATCGTACGGCATACCAGGAGCTGCTGGGCCGACTGGAGGAAGGGGACCTGGTGGTGGTGAAGAGCATAGATCGTCTGGGAAGGAATTATGACGAAATATTAGAACAATGGAGAATACTCACCAAGGAGAAAAGCGCGGACATATTGGTGCTGGATATGCCGCTTTTGGACACAAGAGCCAAGGGAAGGGACCTGACCGGGACATTTATAGCGGATTTGGTGCTGCAGATCCTCTCTTATGTGGCGCAGACGGAGCGAGAGAACATACGTCGGAGGCAATGGGAGGGGATAGCGGCGGCGAAGGCGAGAGGGGTGCGGTTTGGGCGTCCGAAGGCGGAGCTGCCGGAAAATTTTGAGGATTTATGCCGCAGGTGGAGGAATAAGGAGATTACGCTGCGTCAGGCTGCCAGTGAGAGTGGGTTGCCTGAGGGCACCTTCTATGGCCGCGCTAGGCAGTTTGT
>CATJLA010000015.1 GCA_949741215.1 uncultured Oscillospiraceae bacterium | reverse complement strand
TCTGTCCGGAACCGGACCGTCATAATCCGGCGAGAAGCGCTCCGCCCCTGGTATCCCCATCGGCCGTTCTCCTCTCCGCAAGGGACCAAACGCCCTTTCCCGCATGGACATCAACTGTTCAAACTGCTCCTCGCCCATGCGCGCTCTCGCCTGCTCCATCCAGTCCTCTATGGCCGTTTCCTCTCCGCCTTCCTGCGTTCGGAATGCCGCAATAATGCGGCCTAAATAACTCCCGAATTGTTGTAGCTCCTCCTGGGACAAGCAGCCGAGGATCTCCTCATAATCCAATGCGGGCTGCTGTACGGATTCCCCCTTTTCCGTCAAATGAACCACCATGACCCGCTTGTCTGCCTCAGATGGTCTGCGCTCCACATAGCCGCTTTTTTCCAGCTTGTTCAAAAGCTCATTCAACGATTGCTGCCTGATTCCCAGAAGATAGGACAAATCCTTTGTCGCAATTTCCGGCTGGATTTTCAGCATAGCAAGAACGCGGCCTTGCCCCCGTGTTGCATCCGCAAAGGGTTCGGCTTCCGCCTGACTGAACATCTGACGGCGTTTCATAAGCCATTGCAGCGTGGAGAGCTTTTCATAAATGCCTGTATAGAGATCGTCCATGCCACTCACCCCTCCTTTTTATACAGGTACCGTTTGGATTTGTCAAGGCTCTTTTATGATTTTTTATTCCAGGTTCCTGCGCTATTTCAAAACAGCGTCTCGCTGGAACAGGAGAGAACGGTGGGGCAAGGCAAAAGCCGGAGCATCTGTAGCAAGCTTGGCATCTGTGCTACAAAGCACATTTTTGCAAGAGCCAACCCCGAAGTGGGGATTGTCTCTTGCAAGCAATGCCTTTGTACTACAAGTCATAACCCCCGGCAAAGCCGGGGGCTTGGGAAAGCCCTAAAAGGGCAAGGTACAGACAACGCCCCTCAAGGGGCTTTCTCTTATGCCTTTGAATTCTTGCTGCCCGTAAACAGGTCCATAAATTTCTCAAGGCTTATTGGGTCTGCAATCTTATCCTCCTCTAATTGGTGTCGGATGTATTCTTCAATCTGCTTTTTGTTCCGGCCTACTGTATCTACGTAATATCCCCTTGCCCAGAAATGCCGGTCTCCGTACTTGTACTTCAGGTTTGCATGCCGGTCGAAAATCATCAGGCTGCTTTTCCCTTTGAGGTATCTCATGATTTGTGATACACTATACTTCGGTGGGATGCTTATCAGAATATGAATACGATCCGGACACGCCTACGCTTCTATGATCTCTACCCCCTTCTGCTCACACAGCCTCCTCAAAATTTCTCCGATATCCTTTTTGAGCTGTCCGTAAATCACCATCCTGCGGTATTTCGGCGCAAATACTACATGGTACTGGCAACGCCATTTTGTATGCTGTAGGCTTTCTATCTCTTTTTCTTTCATTGAAAAAACCTCTTGTTCCTTTGGACTTGCAGTTGACCGACCGCTTTTCCATTGTACCAGAAGATTTTTTCATTATAGAATTTTTTTACTCTCCCCGGCAGAGCCGGGGGTTCTCTTTTTGCTAAAGCTATTAAAAGCAAAAACCGCCACCCCGGCAGGTGACGGTTTTTAATGCGATGCATTAAACTTTGACCGTTTTGGGCTAACCGCTTACCGCAGCGCCTTTTTTATATCATAACCGTCCCGTATTCTTTTGTCAACTGCCGGAGCATCGCCCCGCAGGGCAACAGCATTTACTTTTTAGTCGGCAGGAGCATTGAGAATAAGGAAAAGAGTATCAGTAGAGAGGGCAGCGCAAAACATTTGCCCTCTCTTTGCGTCAGTTGCCCAGCCAATCCCACAGTACCTCTGACAACTCCCGCGGATCTACACGCTCGAACACCCGCCGGAATGTGTCTGCATCTGGAATCCCGTTCGGTAGTTCTAAAAAACTCCGCAGCCAGCTTTCTCGCTCCTGTCCAAAATTTTCCATGTCTGTGAAGTCCTCTCCCCCACAAACTACTGTAAATGCGTCTGTGGGCTGTCCAAAAAGGCGTTTACGGCCAAGTATCAGAAGTGATGCAAGAAACACAGCTATAACTTCAGCCAGGGCAAAGCGCTGAACATTTACGCCTCCGCCTGTAAGCATTTCAGTGTTATGCCCAAGAACAATACCGCCAAGTTCCTGATGGAGCAGGCGGTGGCCCAGCTCCGGGCCGTTTCTTCCGCCTTGGCCGCGCTTAAAAACGAAATGCAGTCTCTGGCGGCATCCCTGCCGGAATACCCTGTTGTGATGGAGATGTTCGGCGTTGGGCCAACCCTTGGCCCCCAGCTTATGGCCAAAATCGGCGATGTGCGCCGCTTCCACTCCAAAAAGGCTCTGGTGGCTTTTGCAGGCATTGACGCTCTTCCATACCAGTCCGGCCAGATTGAAGTGCGCAGCCGTAGCATTTCTAAACGGGGTTCCTCTGCCTTACGCAGAACGCTGTTTCTGGTAATGAGTGTGATCCTCCAGCGTTCCCCTACGGATGAGTCGGTGTACCAATTCATGGACAGGAAACGCGTCGAGGGGAAACCTTACCGCGTCTACATGATAGCTTCCGCCAACAAGTTTCTGCGCATTTACTACGCCACTGTGAAGCAGTACCTGGACAACCTCGAAGCCTAATAGCCGATCCCGAATCCGCTTATCCAAGGCCGGCGCCAAAAAATTCCAATGGCGGTGGCTTGGCTTTGTATGCCCTTTTTTGGTGCCTAAAAAACTTTTGTAGGTCCTCAATTTAGCCCTTGACTTTTGTTAGCAGGTCTCTGCCAATCTTTTGATTCCCATGTATTTACTTTATCGCCTTTGGGCAAAAAAGTAAATGCTGTTGCCCTGCCCTACGCCATGTAGGATTGTCAAACAAATTGGACAAGGAACTCTAAAGGGGAAAGGAACTTAAGGGGTTTCATCGGCAAGTTGTTGGAACGGCGGTTATGAGCAGAAAGCTGGTTTTGAAAGTCAGCCAGGGAGAAGAAAGAGCAGCAAGAATAAAATCGCTTCTGGTCTTC
>CATJLA010000014.1 GCA_949741215.1 uncultured Oscillospiraceae bacterium | reverse complement strand
TCGTTCTTTCCTAACAAAAAAATTCCCACTAATATATAACTTTTCTAAGCCTAATATAAGCAATTTCAAAATTCAGTAACCAAAAACATTCCCGGCAACATTCAAATCGCTCCCGCAGGGAGGGTACCAACACTCTTCACTCTTCACTATTCCTTTTTACTTAAAATCAATGCGTGTGTACCGCTAAATTGACAAAGCCGTCTTGGAGCTGATCCAACAGCTGGAACGCTCGACCGGTGCCTAAGGCTACGCAGGACACCGGGTCCTCCGCCAGCCGTGCCTTGATGTGGATGTGCCGGTAGATCAGCTTATCCAGGCCGCGAATCATCGCCCCGCCGCCGGTGAGCAGCACCCCGTTGGTGTGGATATCCCCTACCAGCTCCGGCGGGGTTTTTTCCACTACCGACTGGACGGAGCCGATGATCTGCATCGCTAAATCCCGCAGAACCGGGTACAGCTCGCTGCGCTTGACTACGAATTTCCGGGGCAGGCCTAAGGTAAGATCTCGTCCTTTTGCTTCCACCTCTTCGTCCGGCTCGCCTTCCTCCCAAAAAACTGAACCAATCTGGATTTTTAACAGCTCCGCCGTTTTTTCTCCCACTAAAATTCCCTTAGTGTTGCGGATGTACCGCACAATCGCCTGATCCATCTTCTGGCCCGCCATTTTCAGAGAAGCTTTGGTGACGATTCCGCTGAGGGAAAGCACTGCAATATCCGCTGTGCCGCCGCCGATATCTACCACCATAATACCGTTCGGGCGGGAGATATCCAGCCCGGCGCCCAATGCTGCCGCAACCGGCTCCTCGATCAGATACACCTTTCTGGCGCCGGCTGCCACAGCGGCATCCACCACCGCCCGAGACTCCACCCCCGTAATGGCAGACGGAATACACAGCACCACCCGAGGCTTTACCACTGAGTTTTTGCAGGCTTTGCGCAAAAAATATTTCAGCATCTCCTCAGTCATCTGGTAATCGGAGATCACCCCGTCCTCCAGGGGGCGCACTGCCTGGATATAAGCCGGGGTTCTGCCAATCATGCGAAAGGCGTCATCCCCCACGGCCAGAATCTTCTCGCTTTCCAGGTTTACCGCCACAACCGAGGGCTCCTGCAGCACAATTCCACGCCCGCTTTCATATACCAGCACCGAGGCGGTGCCAAGGTCAATTCCAATATCTGTCGCAGCCATTTTCGTTCGTTCCTTTCTCCAGCGGTTTCTCTCTTTTCTTTGACGTCCAGCTCTTTTGTTCTCCGGTTTTCAGGACAGGCTTTTTTCTAACAATTTTTCTCAGAAGCTTATTTTGGGGTTAAACCTTCTCCGTTACCGCCGCGGTGCAGCAGTATACCGCCTCTGCCCCGGCACTAAGTAAGGTGCGGGCGCAGGAATCCAGCGTGGCACCAGTGGTACAGATGTCGTCCACCAGCAAAAAGCGCTTGCCGGAAACCTGCTCCGGCTGATAAACGGCATAAATCCCGCGGACATTCCGCAGCCGGCGCATAGGGTCCAGGGAATGCTGCATCTCGTTGTGTACCGCTTTGAACAGCAGGTCAGTCCGTAAAGGAAGACCTAAATAGCGGGCCATTTCCCCCGCCAGCAGCTCTGCCTGGTTATAACCCCGTTCCTTGAGGCGCTGGTCCGACAGAGGGACCGGAATTACGGCGTCCACATAAGCGGAACCCTCTTTTCGGAAAAGCTCTGCCATCTCCTGGCCAAAAAACCGGCACAGCTGCTGCTGGCCTCGAAATTTGTAGGCATGAATTCCCTGGCGCACCAATCCCTCGTAGTAAAAAGGCGAAAGAATATCCGCAAAGGAGTTGCTTTCTCGGAAAATAGGCGAAACGCCCCGTCGGCAGACACACTGGCTTACCCCTCGTCCGCAACGGTGGCAGCGAGGTGTATCTACCCGAGTAAGCTGCTGAAGGCAATCCGGACAAAAGCCGGCGTTTTTATCCTTCAGGGGCGTTTTGCAGCCACCGCAGCGAACAGGGTACAGCAGTTCCAAAAATCGATTCCAAAGCTTCATACAGTTCCTTTCTCGCCCGCAAAGGCGTGACTGCAGGTTGTTCCTATTCCGGCTGTACTTTCAAAATAGTTTGGGAGCCTTCCTCCTCCCCCATGGCATCCCGCAAAAAAGGGGCGAGATTAGTGTAACGCCTGGTTTTCCGGCTGTTTTGCACCATACCCTCAATAGCGGCCGCCTTGCCGATGAGGATCAGCAGCTTTTTGGCACGGGTAACCGCTGTGTAAAACAGATTCCGGTGATACAGCTTGGGGTGGTGATTCATCAGAGGGATCACTACCGCCTCAAACTCACAGCCCTGGCTTTTATGTACTGTCACTGCATAAGCAAGCTCCAGCTCGTCGCCGTTTTCCAACCGATAGGTGACTGTCCTGTCTTCATATTTTACCACAAACAAATGAGAAGGCTTGTCAATTAAAGTAATAATTCCAATATCTCCATTATAAACTCCGGTTCCCTGCTCGCCGTTCTCCCGCACCCAAGGAATATCGTAGTTATTTTTAATCTGCATCACCTTGTCCCCTTCCCGGAAAAGAAACGCGCCGTTGCGGAATTCCTTCTTCTCCTTGCTGGGGGGATTCAGTGCCTGCTGCAGACGAACATTCAGCTCCATCGTCCCAATTTCTCCCACCCGGTTTGGAGTCATCACTTGAATATCCCACAGGGGAGAAAAGTGATAGCTTTTGGGCAGCCTGGTTTTGCATAAATCCTCCACCAGCTGAGCGGTTTTTTCATAATTGCCGCTGGGTAAAAAGAAAAAATCGTTATTCTTTATCCGCAGCTCCGGCATTTCCCCCCGGATAATGGCATGGGCGTTGGTGACGATCAAGCTTTCAGCCGCCTGCCGGAAAATTTCCTCCAGGCAAACGGTTTTCACCATGCCGCTGTCTACCAAATCTTTCAGCACATTGCCCGCTCCTACTGAGGGCAGCTGGTCGGAATCCCCTACCATAATCAGCTTGGCAGAAAGCTTTAGGGCCCGCACCAAGCTTTCAAACAGCAGGACGTCCACCATAGACATTTCATCCACAATCACCACGTCGGCAGGGATTGGGTTCTTCTCATTGCGCTTGAACCGGTTGCTCCGGCTCTGGCCATCCTTAAAATCCACCTCCAGCAGCCGGTGGATGGTTTTTGCCTCTTTTCCGGTCACCTCGCTCATCCTCTTGGCAGCGCGGCCGGTGGGCGC
>CATJLA010000013.1 GCA_949741215.1 uncultured Oscillospiraceae bacterium | reverse complement strand
GGGGGGAACTACCGTTTGAGCTGGATCCTTACAAAAAAATGGATCTTCCCGCTCGGTTAAGGTTATTCCCTTAAAACTCTAACTTGCGCTTCGTCACAAAAAAGAACCAGAAATGCACAGCACTTGATGTAAACCGCCGAAATATATGGATTGCTGCCTTGTCAAAAAATTAAAAAACTGCAGGTTTATCCCTTGACAGATACCAGTGCAGCAGGTATAATTATTGTAATAATGTTCGTACATATCGCCTTCCCTTCTGGTGCTTTTCGTCCCTCTCGGAGAGCGCTTTAACTTGTTGCTTGGGCGGGGAATGCGGGCAGAAAGGAGTTTTTCTCATGATGGATTCTATAGCTTCTCCCCTGCCGGAAATTATTTGCCTGGGGGAGCTGCTGATCGACTTTGTTTCTATGGATCAAAACCGAAGCCTTTCCGCCAGCAGCGGCTTTTTAAGGGCTCCTGGCGGCGCTCCGGCAAATGTGGCTGTGGGGACTGTCCGGCTTGGAGGATCTGCCGGATTTATCGGCAAGGTGGGGCAGGACCCCTTCGGCGCTTATCTGAAACAGGTGCTGGGGGAGATGAATGTGGATGTCCAATTTTTGCTGGAGGATCCAGACGCCAGAACTACCCTCTCCTTTGTGGCCCAAAAAAGCAACGGCGTGCGGGATTGCATCTTTTACCGCCACCCGGGCGCGGATATGCTGCTTCGTCCTGACGAGCTGGATAAAAGCTATTTTGCCAACGCCAAGGTGTTTCACTACGGCTCCATCAGCTTTACCGCACCGGATTCCGAGCAGGCTGCCTTACAGGCAATCCAGTTTGCCAAGGAGGCTGGGGCGCTGCTCTCCTACGACCCTAACTATCGTCCGGATCTTTGGCCGGACCAGAATGTTGCCCGGCAAAAAATGCAGTCCGGCCTTGATTATGCCGATTTCGTCAAGATCAGCGAAGAGGAAATGACCTTTATTACCGGCGAAACCACCCCAGAGGGCTGTGGGGAGTTTATCCTGAAGCGAGGCCCAAAGGCCGTGGCCGTTACCTTAGGGGAAAAGGGCTGTTATTATACCGACGGCACAGCAAGCGGCTATCGCTCGGGCATAAAGTCCTGTCTGGTGGATTCTACCGGCGCAGGGGACGCCTTTACCGCTGCCATGCTGTACCGTTTTGCCCAAAAGCGCAGGGCTTGTCCCGGTTACCTGCCCAAGGCGGATGAGGAATTCCGGCAGTGGCTTGCCTTTGCCAACGGGGCGGGGGCTATTGCGGTTACCAAAATCGGGGCAATCCCCTCCCTGCCTACCCGGGACGAAGTGCTTGCTTTGTTGTCATCTGCCGGCGTAATTGCCGGCCAAATGTAAGGAGGCTCATTTTATGGCTTGGGACATTACCTGTCTTACAGTAAACCCCCATTCACCCCTTCCCCTGCATTATCAGCTGAACCAACTGCTTTGCTCCGCCATAGCCAGCGGAGAGCTGAAACCGGGCGACTGCCTTCCTCCGGAGGTGGAGCTGGTAGAACAGCTGGGGGTAAGCCGGGCCACTGTCCGGCAGGCTATCAGCGGGCTGGTAAACAACGGCCTGCTTTACCGCAGAAAGGGCAAGGGCACCTTTGTAGCGACTCCCAAAATTGACGGAGGCTTTTTTGCCAAGCTGGAAAGCTTTCATCAGGAAATGATCGAGAAGGGGCTTACCCCCTCTACTCAGGTGCTGCAATGGGAGCAGGTTGCTCCGGTACAGGAGATCAATACCATCCTGGAAATTCCGCAGGATCAGCCCTTGCTGCGGCTGCGGCGGCTGCGGTTTGCCAACAATGCGCCGGTAGTACAGGTGGATACTTATCTTTCCGCCCAGCAGTTTGGCGGATTGCTGGAACGGGACATGGAGAAAGAGAGCCTGTACCAGCTGCTGGAAAGCATTTATCACCAACCGGTTATTCGGGCGCGGCGAAGTATTGAGGCGGTGATCGCCCGTCCGGAGGAGGCAAAGTATTTGGAAACAGAGCCTGGCTCGGCGCTGTTTTTGGTTAAAACGGTGGCTTACAGCACAGGGCCTGCGCCGGTGGAGTACTCTATTGCCCGGTATCGGGGCGATAACAACAAATTTACGATTGAACTTACGAGATAGGCGGAGGCGGAAGTGTATTTGGGAACACTTCCGCAAGTAAGAAATAAGAGGGAATAGTGAATAGGGGCAGTACCCTCCCTGCGGGAGCGATTTTAATGTTGCAGGGGAGACGGTTCATGATTTTGTATTGAAATAGCCAAAATAGTTTGGTATAAGGTGCGGGATTGTAAATTGGCAGTCTCGTCCTTGAATAAATAGAGAGAAATATATAAATGAGAGGTTGATTGACTATGGATTCTGTTTTTTCTTCCGCCCGGGAACTGGCAGAGCTTTTTGATCATACACAGCTCCGCCCTTATGCCCAGCAGAAAGATCTATCTGCCCTTTGTGAGGAAAGCCTGCGCTATGGCTTTAAAATGGTGGCAATTAACTCGGTACAAACCGCTTTTTGCAAGCAACTGCTGAAAGGCTCTCCTGTCCATGTGGGGGCGGCTATATCATTTCCTTTAGGTCAGACTTCTATTGCGGTAAAGCGGTTTGAAACGGAACAGGCGATTTTGGAGGGGGCCGATGAAATTGATTATGTGGTTCATATCGGCAAGCTGAAGGATAAGGACTACACTTACGTCCAAAGGGAAATGCAGGAAATTGTAGAGGCCTGCCGCAATGCCAGGGTAATCTCTAAGGTGATTTTCGAAAACTGCTTTTTAACCCAGGAGGAAAAACTGGCCCTCTGCAGTATTGCCAATCAGGTGGGGCCGGATTTCATTAAAACCTCCACCGGTTTTGGCTCCGGCGGTGCCACTGTGGAGGATGTCCGGCTGATGCGCACCAGTGTTGACTCCAAAATCTTGGTAAAGGCGGCCGGTGGTATTCGCACTTTGGCGGACGTAACTGCAATGTATCAAGCCGGTGCACGGCGGATAGGCAGCACTGCCAGCGTAAAAATTATGGAGGAATACCACAGCCTTTACAAAATGAACGCCGGCTGATAAAAAGAACAAAGACAAGGAGGCACGCCCTGATATGACTGCTAAAATGAAAGGCTATGCCATAGAAAAAG
>CATJLA010000012.1 GCA_949741215.1 uncultured Oscillospiraceae bacterium | reverse complement strand
GTCCCTGCTCATTGAAATGCTTGGCACAGATAGCGATAATCTTATCCCCATCCACCAAAGTGCCCTCGTGGTCAAGCGCCAAACAGCGGTCAGCATCGCCGTCAAAGGCTAAGGCCAGATCGTAGCAAGCTTTTTGCCGCATCAGCTGCTGCAGCGCCTCCATATGGGTAGAACCGCAGCCATTGTTGATATTCACCCCGTTCGGGCTTTCGTTCAGCACGGTAACCTGGGCCCCCAGGCGGGTAAAAATCTCCCGGGCGGAGCTGCTGGCGCTTCCATTGGCACAATCCAGCAGAATACGCAGCCCGTCAAACCGCTGGTCGGTGGTGGAAAGCAGATACTCCTCGTAATCCGAAACCGCCCGATGGTGCAAACTTGTTACCGTACCCAGCCGGTCGCCCTCCACAGCCTCAAACGCTCCGGCAAGCAAAATCTCCTCAATCTCCTCCTCCTGGGCGTCGCTGAGCTTAAATCCATCCTTGCTGAAAATTTTAATACCGTTGTCCTCAAAAGGGTTGTGGGAGGCCGAAATCATCACCCCAGCGTCCATGCCGTACCGGGTAACTAAGTACGCCACTGCCGGGGTAGAAACCACCCCCACCTGGCACACATTTACCCCGCCGGAGCACAAGCCCGCCGTCATGGCGCTCACCAGCATATCGGCCGAAAGCCTTGTGTCCGAGCCAATCAGTACCGACTGTTTTTTGCCCGGCTCCCTTTTTTGCAGCACCATAGCCGCCGCCCTGCCGATATTCATAGCCAGCTCACAGGTCAGCTCAATATTAGCCCTGCCCCGAACGCCGTCTGTACCGAACAATTTTCCCATAGTCATTCCACCTTACTTTTTATTTCTTACTAAAACTCATAGGACGCAATCTGTTATTCGTTTTGCAAATAGTTAAAATACAGTTTCCCATTACGGCAGAAGCAGATAGACTCCGCTTTCGTCTACCTTATCCACAGACATTCCCAGCAGCAAGGCAAAATCGTCCGTGCTGACCCAATAGTAATAGGCTGCTCCGGGATGGGTGTCGGATATTTCTTTTTCACACGCAACCGGAAATTCCTTTCCGTTTTTCAGGAAAACCAGACCCTCCGCCTGCCTTTTGACAAGATAATGGTCGTTTCCTATTTTATAGGATGAGGTTTCATCCTTCATTGAAATAGTGTAGTCTGCATCCGGATAATAAAACTCGATGATTTCCCGTTGGAGATAATCCTCCACACCGCCGTTATAGTCAAGCTCGATTCCAAAACCCACCGGAGTGTAATACCTTCCGTCCTTAATGTTGTACAGAAAGCATATTTCATACTTGTCAGACTGGTATGGCTCCCCATTGATATACAAATTCCGGATATACTTTTGAGGAATCGTGTCCAGCAATTCCTGAGGCATTTCCACCTTGGTAACCAACCCCTGTTCCGCGGCTGCCTTTAAGTTCATATACAAAAGCTGCCGGAAATAGGAAGCATCCCAATCGCCCTGCTTTTTGATAAGGATATTTTGGGCTTTTCCGAAGTTTGCTGTATCAAGATAGATGCTGAAGTCAAACCAGGCCAGCTCCGTTTTGGGGATATAGTCCTCTATAAGGGTGTATATCTCCTGCACTGCATTTATGCCATTATCAATCTCTTGCATGTGGGAAATATCATTTGTGACCCAGACATAAGAACTATGCACCTCTATCTCCACGTGATACTTCTCTGTAATTTGATCTATATCCTCTTGAAAAAACTCAAAAAGGGCTTCACAGTAGTTGTTTTCTGAAAAGGCAGTTGTTATGCCAAACATGGTATCCTGTCCCTGATAATTTTCATAAGTAAATACAATGCCCTTGTTGTCTATGGTGTATCTTTTGAACCTATACATCACATTAGAGCGCGTTCCAGACTCCACACCAAGAACTACTGCGTTGGGCAGAGCCTGCTTTATCTTGATTTTCACCTCAAGGGTGTTTTGGAGCCTTCCGCAGCCTGTCAGTATCCCGGATAAAAGGAAAAACAAGAATGAAAACACAGCAATTTTCCGGAACAATCTCTGCTGCTTTTTCATCGCTCTGCCTCCTTTTCTTTTGGGACTGGCAATCAGTTGAATAAAACAGCATCAAACCGGCACATCCGTCCTGAAAAAGCTTTATTGCTCCAGCCCTATCTGCTCATACTCTGTGTCTGAATCGCTTGCTTTAGCGGAAGCAACCGGCCCAGGCGCAGTTTTCATGGGGATTCCCAGATGCTCATAGGCCAGCGGCGTTACGCACCTGCCCCGGGGGGTACGGCTTAAAAAACCGATCTGCATCAGGTAAGGCTCGTAAACATCCTCCAACGTCACCGATTCCTCTCCGATAGCCGCCGCTAAAGTATCCAGCCCCACAGGGCCTCCGTTATAAATGCGGATGACAGTTTCCAGCATCCGGCGGTCGGTAGCGTCCAGCCCCAAACGGTCAATTTCCATCCGGGTCAGTGCCAAATCGGCAATTTCCTGGGTAATCACCCCGTCCCCCACAACCTGGGCAAAATCCCGGGTGCGCTTTAACAGACGGTTTGCAATTCTGGGGGTACCCCTGCTACGCCTGGCAAGCTCCGCCGCACCCTCCTTGTGGCAGGGGATGCCCAAAATAACGGCGCTTCGCTGGATAATACGGCACAGCTCCTCCTGGGTATACAGCTCCAGCCGTAAAATTACTCCAAATCTATCCCGCAAGGGGGCGGTAAGCTGACCGGCACGGGTGGTGGCGCCTACCATGGTAAACTTGGGCAAATCTATCCGGATAGACCGGGCAGAAGGCCCCTTGCCAATGATAATATCCAGGGCATAATCCTCCATGGCGGGATACAGAATTTCCTCCACACTGCGGGAAAGGCGATGAATCTCGTCAATAAACAGAATATCGTTGGGGCTTAAATTGGTAAGCAGCGCCGCCAGGTCTCCGGGCTTCTCAATGGCGGGGCCGGAGGTAATGCGGATGTTGACCCCCATTTCCTGGGCGATGATGCCCGCCAGGGTGGTCTTGCCCAGGCCC
>CATJLA010000011.1 GCA_949741215.1 uncultured Oscillospiraceae bacterium | reverse complement strand
GAGATCGCCGCCTTCTGCCAGGAGCTGCCCCGGTACAAACGCCCCCGCAAGATTATTTTTGACAAGGTTCCCCGCAACCCAACCGGCAAAATCGAAAAGCCTGCCCTGCGGGAAAAATACTGTCATGGCCGGCTGGTAGAGGCGCAGCTGGCAAACTAAGCGCCTGTATTTGGGCTTTTGGGACGTCGCGCTGCTTTCCGTCTTCCCGCAATGAAAAGGGCCTTCGGCAAGCGGAAGGCTGTAGGACGTCCTACAACAAAAGGTATATTTATGAGGTGTTTTTTACAAAAAGGAATGCTTCCCTAACAATTTGGAGGATTAGAGCAATGTTTGACCTGATTATTAAAATTGTGCTTCTGGTGGTCTTTTTTGGCGTAATGATCGGTATTGGGCTGTACTGCCGCAAGCAGGCCACCGATGTCAACGGCTTTGTTCTTGGCGGACGAAACGTAGGCCCCTGGCTTACCGCCTTTGCGTACGGCACCAGCTACTTTTCCGCCGTGGTGTTTGTAGGCTACGCCGGGCAGTTTGGCTGGAAATATGGTATCGCCGCCACCTGGGCAGGCCTGGGCAACGCCTTTTTAGGCTCGCTGCTGGCTTGGGCAGTGCTGGGCCGCCGCACCCGGGTGATGACGCAGCACCTGGACAGCGCCACCATGCCGGAGTTTTTCAGCAAGCGGTTTGACAGCAAGGCTCTGAAGCTTTGCGCCTCGGTAATTATCTTCGTATTTCTGATCCCCTACACCGCCTCGCTGTACAACGGTCTTTCCCGGCTGTTCGGCATGGCCTTTCACGTGGATTACTCGGTCTGTGTGATTGTTATGGCAGTGCTTACGGCCATTTACGTCATTGCAGGCGGTTACATGGCTACTGCTATCAATGACTTTATCCAGGGCATTATTATGCTGGCGGGCATTGTGGCGGTTATTCTGGCAGTGTTAAACAGCCAGGGCGGCTTCCTAGCCTCGCTGGAAAAGCTGGCCCAGGTGCAGGGGGACAGCACTGTCCCCGGAGTATACGCCTCCTTTTTTGGGCCGGATCCCATCAATCTGCTGGGGGTTGTTTTGCTGACAAGCCTGGGCACCTGGGGCCTGCCTCAAATGGTGCAGAAGTTCTACGCCATTAAAAGCGAGGCCGCTATCAGCAAGGGGACGATCATCTCCACTGTTTTTGCGGTGGTTGTATCCGGCGGCTGTTACTTTTTGGGCGGCTTCGGGCGGCTGTTTTCTGACAGGATCGACATTGCGGCCGACGGCTTTGATTCCGTCATACCCGCCATGCTTTCCGGCCTGCCTGCTATTTTGATTGCCGTTGTGGTTATTCTGGTGCTTTCCGCTTCCATGTCCACCCTTTCTTCCCTGGTGCTTACCTCCAGCTCTACTTTAACGCTAGACTTTATTAAAGGCACCATCATCAAAGATATGGACGATAAGCGCCAGGTAAAGTGGATGCGGGGCTTAGTGGTGCTGTTTATCCTCATTTCGGTAGTGCTGGCACTGATCCAGTATAAGTCCAACGTCACCTTTATCGCCCAGCTGATGGGGGTTTCCTGGGGCGCTTTAGCCGGGGCATTTTTGGCGCCCTTCCTCTACGGTTTGTACTGGAAGCGCACCACCAAAGCGGCCTGCTGGGTCAACTTCCTGTTCTCCACCGTGGTAATGCTTGCCAACATTTTCTGGAAATCCAGCTTTCCCACCCTGTTACAGTCGCCCATTAATGCAGGCGCTTTCTGTATGCTTGCTGGGCTGGTTCTGGTGCCTGTTGTCAGCCTGTTCACCAAAGCGCCCAAAAAAGAGCAGCTGGAAAGCATTTTCTCCTGCTACAGCAAAACCGTTACCGTTACAGTAACTGATTCCATTGGGGAAGATCAGTAATCTTTTTCGGACGTCCCTGCAAGCCCGGCCAAATAGTCGGGCTTTTTCTTTGCCTCACGCCAAAAAAATGTTTCTTTCTAAATATAAACTATTCACTTCAGAAAAAAGCTCCCCTGTTGGGAAGCTTTTTTCTTTTTGATAAAATTCCATACCCATTCCATATTAGTGTGCTATTCTACAGGTGCGTTCGGAAGGACAGTATAACAAAATGGAGGTATTAAACTGTGAGCATTTCTAAAAGGGCGTTTTTATACGTCGTGCGAAAACGGGGGAAAACGGTTCTCCTGTTCGTCATCCTGCTGATTATGGCAACCTTTGTTCTGACATGCCTTTCCATCTGGAAAACGTCCGAAGCCACGCAACTTGACCTACGGCAACGTCTGGGTGGCCAATTTGACGTTTTCCCGGATTGGGAGAACAGCCCCTATATAGTTAAGGAACCTGTCAAGAATGAGGTTGTGGACGAGGAAACCGGCAAAACATCAAGCAGTTATCTTATGTATTCCACTGTGCAGTTTACCCTGGAGAATATTGCCGCCATCAAGGGTGTTCCAGGGGTCAAGTACTGCGGCGCGCGGCTGGACGATCTTCTTCCGTTTGATGGGCTTTCCCTGTTTCCCGGTACGCTCCCAACCGACGCAAAATTTCAAGGCTGCACAAAGGTGTTGGGCGTCTGCCATACGGAGGACGACCAGCTTTTTACTACCGGTACGCTAACGCTGTCAGAGGGACGGCACATCTCTGCGGAGGATGTCCACACGGCAATCATCAGCCGTGACCTGGCGGAGCGAAACGAACTGAACATCGGAGACGATCTCACAACGCATAGTTACCGTACAGAGGATCAGGGCTTTACCGGGCCGGAAATCAGAGTGAAGATCATTGGGCTGTTTACCCCCGCTGCGGTGGAGCGGTTTGGGGAAATGGTCACAACCTATGACATGATCCAGAACCGGGTTTTTGTGGATGCTCAGACCGCCAAAGAGATGGACAGCGGAGGAATTAACTACGGTTTTTCCGCACTTCATGTCACCGTAGACGACCCGCAGGAGATGGCGCGGGTGGTAGCGGATGTAAAGCCTCTGCCGGGAATTGACG
>CATJLA010000010.1 GCA_949741215.1 uncultured Oscillospiraceae bacterium | reverse complement strand
TAAGCAGCGCCGCCAGGTCCCCAGGCTTTTCAATGGCCGGGCCGGAGGTAATACGGATATTTACATTCATCTCGTTGGCAATAATGCCGGAGAGGGTGGTTTTTCCCAGCCCTGGCGGGCCATAAAGCAGCACATGATCCAAAGGCTCCCCCCTGCCCTTGGCGGCCTCGATATAGATCGAGAGATTCTCCTTAGCTTTCTCCTGGCCTATATAATCCGCCAGGGTTTTGGGCCGCAGGGAGGTTTCTATATCCCCGTCGCCGGTTATCTCCTCAGGAGAAAGCATCCGGTTTTCAAAATCCATTTCTTCCATTATACCTGCCATGAGGGGCTCCTTCCTGACTTTTTCTCAATTTTTCCCTGTCCTTTTATGATATGGCCTTTTTTCTCAAATTGGCACTACCGTCTCGCCTGTTTTCTCTCGACTTTTCAACAATTTTCACACAAAGCGCCCTCATCTCGCGCTATTTTGGCTGAAATTCCGCTGTTTTTCTTTTTAGGGACAAGACTGCTCTTTTGTTCTCTGCCTCGTGCTCCAGCTGCCGCTGTTAAAACCTTGTCAGCTCACCCTTCTCAAAAATAGAACTCTTCTAAAATTGATGAACCTGGACATACTGGTTAAAAGTAAAAAGTAATAGTGAATAGTGTAGGTGTCCCTACGGGACGGATTTTAATGGGGTTTTAGCCGCTAAAATGTTTCACGTGAAACAATTGTTCCTTTTTCGTAAAAATCCTTGTTTTGGGATGTAACTTTTTACACACTACTTTGCGCCGGAAAGATACTTTAAGGCCGCCGGAATCAGCTTTTCCACCGGGAGGGAAGGGTCCTGCTTGGCTACGGCGGAGGCTGCTTCCACCTGGGAATAACCCAGTACGATCAGCGCGCCGATAGCCTCGCCAATACTGCCCTCCATCTGGAAGCTTTCGGCCGGGGCCTGGCTCATGCCTTTGACAGCATCCTGGGTTTTCATCTTGTCCTTCAGCTCCAGAATAATCCTCTGGGCCAGCTTGGGGCCTACCCCCGGGGCCTTGGTAATGGCCTTTACATCGCCGGAAACCACCGCCAGGGCAATCCGCTCTGGGGAGATTTCCGATAAAATGGCAAGCCCTACCTTGGGCCCTACTCCTGAAACCGAGGTAAGCTGCCGGAAGCATTTCAACTCCTCCCGGGAGAGAAAGCCGAACAGCTCCATGCCGTCCTCCCGGACATTCAGGTGGGTAAACAGCTTGAGCTTTTCCCCCACTGCCGGCAGACGGGACATCGTGGACAATGTGGTGTTGCACCGGAACCCCACCCCGGAGCACTCGATTACCGCCGCATTGACGTCCTTATGAACTAATATTCCGTTTAAGCTGTCGATCATCTGCTATACACCTTCTTTCTCACCGGTGGATTTGCCGCTTCGTATTGCTTTAGCCGGGACATCAGGGAGCCGGCGCTGTGGGCATGGCAGATAGCCACTGCCAAAGAGTCCGCAGCATCATCCGGTTTGGGGATCTCCTCCAGATTCAAAATCATCCGGGTCATTTCCATCACCTGCTTTTTTACCGCCTTGCCATAGCCGGTAACCGCCTGCTTAATCTGCAGGGGGGTATACTCGAACAGCTCCACATTGTGCTGTTTTGCACACAGCAAAATTACCCCTCTGGCCATAGCCACCGCAATAGCCGTAGTATGGTTTGTATTGAAAAACAGCTGCTCTACCGCCACCCCATCAGGAGAAAAACGGTCAAACAGCAGGCTTAAATCCCGGTAGATCATCTCCAGCCTGTCAGCAATGGGCAGGCCCGCCGGGGTGGTTACCGCGCCGTATTCCAGCATTTTAAACCTGCTGGCCTGATAATCCAGCATTCCCCAGCCTACAATAGCGTAGCCGGGGTCAATTCCCATAATTCGCATAATACTCCTCTTTTTGGGACGTAAGTGCATCCTTTGCGCCTGGCGCCTTTTCTATTGCCGGCAAAGCTCCAAAATCTTCCGGCATACCTCTTCCACATCCGATTCTCCGGAAGCCACATGGACATGGTGAGGCAGCTCGTCAAAGCAGCCGTGCTTTTTTTCCAGCATAGCCGCTACCGGGGCGGGCAGATTGCCGTGCATCCGTTGGGCAAACCGAGATTTTATCGTCTCCAGGTTCGCTGTGGTCAGAACCCGAATACACTGTTCCGGAAGCAGGGGCAGATGCTCTTTTTCCGCAATTACATAGATGATATTCTCCCCGCTGACAGCCTCCTGCAGCTTTTTCTGAAAAGCAAGCCGTGCTGCGGCTTCGTTTTTATCCAAACGGAGGTAGTCTTTACCGGTGAAAATCTGGGCGTTTATGGCGTCCTTCAGCTGATTGGCAAGGGTTGATTTGCCGGTACAGCTTTCCCCAAAAATACCAATAACCATAAAAGCATTCCTTCCTTTCTGTGCTGGGTGGTCTGCGGACGGTACTGCAGTCCTGATGCTTCAGGCTTCCGCTTTTGTCCCTAAAAAACTTTTGTTTGCATACCTTTTTGTATTATACCATAATTTTGGAGAGAAGCACAACAG
>CATJLA010000009.1 GCA_949741215.1 uncultured Oscillospiraceae bacterium | reverse complement strand
GGGAGCGTCTTTCAGGCATTCGGCAGGTTTTGGGCAATGCGGCTGACACCGCCTCCTATCCCACTCTGCAGCGTGCTCTTTAACAGCGGTTATTTTCAGCAAAAAGCCCTCTTTTCCAGCTGATATGGAAGAGAGGGCTTTTATTTTATGACGTCGCTATGCCTTTCCTGTACGGACAATTGCAGTGCTCTACCCCTCCCGCAGGGAGTTCACCAGCTGCTCATCAGGATTTACCACAGCAGTTTCATAGGTTTCGTAAATCACCATACCTGGCTTTGCTCCATTCGGTTTTTTTACATTTTTAATATAGGTATAGTCTACAGGCACTTTACTGGATTCTCTTGCCTTGGAGTTATAGGCAGCAATAATCGCAGCTTGCTCCAAAGTTTTGTTAGGCACTTTCTTCCCCTCCGAGATCACAATCGTGTGGGATCCAGGAATTTTCTGGGTATGAAACCAGATGTCATAATTGCGGCTTTCCTTCAGAGTAAGCTTATCATTCTGTAAATTATTTCGCCCGGAAAGAATCAAAAATCCATCTGTAGAACGGTAACGCATCGGCGGCAGTTTTTCCTCCCGCTGGGGCTTTCCGTTCTTATTTTTCGTCGTCCGCCTGAGATACCCCTGCTCCGCCAGTTCTCCTCGGATGGCATTCAGCTCTCCTTCTGTTCTGGCCCGGGTAAGCATATCAAAAACCGAATCAATGTAAACAAGCTCCTGTTCTCCCTCAGTAATCAAGGCTTGAAGCTTCTTCTCGGCAGTATCTGCCTTTCGGTAATCACTGTAATACCGTTGAGCATTTTGAGAGGGCGTCAAAGTAGGGTCCAGTTCGATCTCCACCTCCTCCATTTCCTGAGAAAAGTAGTTGACAACCTTAGCTATCCTGTCCCCCTTGTTCAGCTGGTACAAATTGGCCTGAATCAAATCTCCATATTCCTTTAGCTGCCCCCGTTGGGTGGAGGTCAGCAGCTCCTGCCTCTGCACCGCCAGCTTTCGGATCAGCCGGTCTGAGGTATTGGCCAGCAGCCGCAACAAATCATTGGACCGTTGTTTTATCCTCTCCCGCAAATCCCGTTCGCTATAAAAATGATCCAACAACTCCGAGTAGCTCTCATATTCCCGAGAAAGCCTCATCCGCCCATACTGATGTATCTCTAAAAAGGAAAATTCTCGAGGCTTTTCATCTAAATCAAATAAAATAGTAGGCGTCCCCTTCTCCTGCCGCAGCAATTTCGCCAGCCGCCCCAGCTGAAATCCCAGCTTATCCCACATTTCCTGCGACAAAGCGGAAACCTGCAGTTCCGTCCCCCTGGTAACAAGCCCCGCAACCTCCCGGGCTACCAACGGCGAAATACCGGAAATCTGCTCCATCAGCGCCTTGGAAAGCTCCACATCCCTGCCCTGCCGGATCGCCTCCACTACCTGCCAGGAATCCACCTCCAGCAAATTTTTCTTTCCAAGCTGAGGCGGCGGCAGCAAATAATGGATCCCGGGCAAAATCTGCCTCACACTGGACATCTCCTGCCCTACCCTCTTCACCGCGTCCAACACCCGATTTTCCTGGTCAATCACAATAATATTGCTGTGACGTCCCATAATTTCCAGTGCAACCGTTATAATGATAGGATCCCCCAATTCGTTTGTAGTCTCAAACACCAGGTGCAATATGCGATCCAAGCCTATCTGCCGGATATTAACCAGCTTCGCCCCTCCTAAATGCTTCCGCAGGAACATACAGAACATAGGCGGAGCCTTGGGGTTTTCATAAGATGCCTTGGTAAAGTGAATCCGAGCGCTATTAGCCTCGGCAGAAAGCAAAAGCTTGCCGCTCCCCCCCTTCCACCGCAGCCCCAAAATAATCTCCTCCCGTGAAGGCTGATAGATTCGATCCACCCGGGAATTTAGCGTATTTTCCTCGATTTCCTGCTTCAATTTTAGCAAAAAAGCCCCATCAAGAGCCATATCGCACCTCTCTTTCTGCAGCCTATTCCATCCGAATTGTAGGGCTGCCCTCCCAAGACCAAACTCCCAGCTCCGGAAATTGGTCCTTCAAATATTTCTCAATCACCTTACAGATGATTACTTCCGTATCATAATGCCCGGCATCCACCATGGTAAAGCCAACCGCCTGGGCGTCAATGGCATAATTCTGCTTAATTTCAGAGGTCACCAGCGCTTCGGCGCCGGCCTCCTTGGCGTCCTGCCACAAGTCCCCTCCCGAGCCAGAGCACACTGCAACCCGCATAATCAAGCCATTTCCTTCCACCAAGCCAACCGCCGGCCTCCCCAAAGCCTTTTTGACGAGCGAGGCTAACTGCAATGCTGAAACCGGCTGCGCTAACGCTCCCAGTCTTCCCAGAAATACAGGGCCTTGTGGCCCGGCGCCAAGCGGATGGAATGCAGTTACGTCCCGAAGGCCTAATTTGGCGCAAAGAGTATCGTTCACGCCATCAGGGGCTGCATCCAAATTGGTGTGGGCGGAGATTACTGCAATGCCCTCTTGAATGAGACGATACACCATGGAATTAGCCGATATTCTCTTCAATCCATGAAAAATCACCGGATGATGGCTGATAATCAAATTTGCACCCTTGCTTTTGGCGAAAGAAATTGCCTCAAAGGTGACGTCCAGCGTTGTTACTATGCCGGTTACTGGCTGCTCCGGGCCACCGATCAGCAGCCCTGGGTTGTCAAAATCCATGGCAGTGGAAAAAGGGGCCCAGCGATCTATGGCATTGTAGATTTCTTGTACATAAATTTTCATAAAAGCCTCCATTTTTCCTTAAACCACTAAATATTTCGCAGATAATCTCTTGTGCATTCGAATTTTTAACGAAACCCTCCGATATGTCTTGTACCTACACAAAATCGTTTTTATTCTTT
>CATJLA010000008.1 GCA_949741215.1 uncultured Oscillospiraceae bacterium | reverse complement strand
GGGCGGATATTTCGGAATTTAATGATCTGTCCAGTCTTGACCAATATGACCGCTCCATCCTGGAAGGCTTCAGTCCAAAGGAGGCACTAAACTTTGTCAATCTGCGCAGCCGCGATAATGCCCGGACGCCTTTTCCATGGAATAAAGAACAATACGGCGGTTTTTCATCAGTGAAACCGTGGCTGGGCATGACACAGGAATATCCGGCGGTGAATGCGGCGGCGCAGCAGGATGATCCGGACAGTATATTGAATTTCTATAAAAACATGATCGGGTTTCGACAGAAAGGAGCTTATCAAGACTGCCTGATTTACGGCGATATTGAACCTCTGGATTCCGGTGAGAATGTGATTGCGTATCGACGCTCTCTAAATGGTACAATCCTGGACTGCTGGTTTAATCTGGGGAACACGGCCGCAGAGGAGCGACTGGGACAGCAGGATGTTATACAGGTATGGCATACCCGGGAACTGGCTGAGATACAGGATGGCACATTAAAGCTGGCTCCATGGCAGAGTGTGATGGTGAAGCACAAAACGAATATAGAAAATTGAGGAGATTAAAATGGCAGAACCTAATTATGGAAAGATTGCTCAGCAGATTGTGGATATTGTAGGCAAAGATAATATTATTTCGGCTACCCACTGTGCGACCCGTTTACGCCTGATCGTGAAAGACAAGGATGTAATTGATGAGAAAATTTTGGAGAAAGTACCTCTGGTGAAGGGAACTTTTTTCAATGCAGGGCAGTATCAGATCATTCTTGGCACGGGCATTGTAAACAAGGTCTTTGGGGAGATGAGTGCCATTGGCCTGTCTACGCTCTCTAAAGCGGAACAGGATGCCGCGGTTAAGGCGCAGCAAAAGGGGATCAAACGGCTAATGCGGACATTAGGTGACATTTTTGTTCCCATTATCCCGATTATTGCCGCGACCGGTTTGTTTCTGGGGCTGAAAGGCTGTCTGTTCAATAATAATGTTTTAGCTTTATTTGGCGTGACCACAGAGATTATCCCGGAGTATGCAGCCACGCTTGTTAATGTGCTTACCGAAACTGCATTTGCTTTTCTGCCTGCTATCATTTGCTGGTCGGCATACAAGGTGTTTGGCGGTATGCCGGTGATCGGTATGGTACTGGGGCTTATGCTGGTATCACCGATCCTGCCGAATGCATATTCCGTGGCAGATCCGAATAGCGGTATCAATGCGATTATGGCTTTTGGAATGATTCCGCTTGTGGGGTGTCAGGGCAGCGTCCTTACGGCAATCCTCACTGTATGGATCGGAGCAACGCTTGAAAAGAAGCTGCGAAACGTCATGCCAAATGCTCTGGATCTCATTATGACACCATTTGTTGTAATGCTGGTCACATTTCTGGCAGTGATTTTGGGGATTGGCCCGGTTATGCATATGGTGGAGCTTAAACTTGTTGCCATTGTGGAGTTTCTGGTTACGATTCCCTTTGGGATTGGCGGATTTTTGATTGGCGCTACATATCCTCTGCTGGTCATTACCGGTTTACATCACACCTATACGATGATCGAAACGTCTCTGCTGGCTAATACAGGCTTTAACCCGGTGATCACTTTGTGCGCGATGTATGGTTTTGCTAATGTTGGGACTTGCCTGGCATTTTTCGTTAAAGCAAAAAATGAGAGTGTCCGTCAGACCAGCATTGGAGCCATGCTTTCTCAGCTGTTTGGAATCAGTGAGCCTGTTCTGTTCGGTATCCAGCTGCGCTTTAATCTCCGTCCGCTGCTCATCATGCTGCTTACCTCCGGTACGGGAGCCGCGCTGCTTTCGATCATGAACATACAGTCCAATTCCTATGGCCTGGCTGTTCTGCCTTCTTATCTCATGTATATTTACGAATGGCGGCAACTGCTTTGGTATTTTGTAATTTCAGTTTTTGCAGTAGTGATGTGCTTTGGTCTGACTTGTCTGTTTGGTATCCCTAAAGAAGTTATGAAAGGGGATGCGGATTCCTCTGAAACGGAATCTCTGACAGAAACCGTTCAACTGGCTCCTGCAAGTTTTAACTGCCAGTCCGGGACGGTTTATGCTCCTGTTTCAGGTAAGGTAATTCCCTCAGAAGAAATTCCTGATGAAACTTTTGCAAGGGGTGTTTTGGGGCGCGGCGTGGGCATAGAACCGATTGAAGGAATGGTAATTGCACCTTTTGACGGAGTGATCTCATTCACGACGGATACGAAACACGCGGTTGGGATTACATCGCCGGATGGTATGGAACTGTTGATCCATGTGGGCGTGGACACTGTGGCGATGAAGGGAGACGGGTTCCAGTGTTTTGTAAAAGAGGGACAAAAGGTATGTGCCGGGGATAAACTGATTTCCTTCGACCAGGCAAAAATTGCCGCTGCGGGGCATCCCGATGTGGTTGCGGTTCTGGTGTCCAATTCTGATAACTATAAAGATCTGGCGATACGGGTTGGCTTCTGCAAAGCCATGGATTCTGTCATTACGGTTTAAAAGGTCTGCCTTGTGGCATGAAGTGCCCTTCCGAAGGAGCCTGTATTACGGTGTGCCCTTTGGGTATGAGCCTGAGGAACGTGAGGCGCAGCGCCGGGGATCCCGGCGCCGCGTTTCGGTTGGGGCGGTTATATTGTAAAGCCGATTTTTCTTTTGGCAGGCCAAGGGCAGTCACGCCATTGGCTGCTGCCTTCTTCTGATTTTCCGGTCAGCAGGTCAGCAGCGGCATCTGCAAGATAGCCCAAGTAACTTTCAGCAGATCTGTCGCCGCACAGCAGTTTCCACATCAGACCACCAAAAAGATAAGACTGGGCAAACTGGCGCCAGCTGTGCAGTTCTTCCGGCGAAGATGCTT
>CATJLA010000007.1 GCA_949741215.1 uncultured Oscillospiraceae bacterium | reverse complement strand
GCCCACCGGCGTCCTGTATGACGTGAGAGGGCTTGTAATCAACCGCCAGACCCACAAATGCACTCTCTATGGCAAAGAAATTTCTCTGACGCCGCTGGAATTTTCAATCTTGTGGTACTTGTGTGAGAATCAGGGCCGGGCAGTGCCATCGGAGGAACTGTTTGAGCAGATTTGGGGTGAAAAGTTTTTGCAGAACAACAACACGGTGATGGCCCATATCGGCCGCCTGCGGGAAAAGCTGAAGGAACCTGCCCGCAAGCCTAAGTTTATCAAAACCGTGTGGGGAGTGGGGTATACCATTGAAAAGTAAAGGGTTAAACAAGAAAAAGCCGGTGGAAAACCGGGAGTTCCGGCACTTTAGAAGCCAGGTTTTTGTGCAGTTTTTTCTGCTGGCGCTGCTGTCGGTGGTAAGTATCTTTTTGGTGTACAGCCTTCTGCTGCGGCAGCGTTTTGGAAATTTTATGGTGGATCAGCTGCAAAATTGGTTCCACATGGACTACGATGCCGCCCTAAACTTTTACTGGCACATTTTTCGCAATAATATTGACTTTTTTGTGCTTCTTGCTATTGGGATTCTTTTTCTGCTGTTTTTTCGGCTGTATCTCAACTGGTTTACCCGATATTTTATGGAAATTGACGACAAAATGGACTCCCTTACAGACGAATCTGCCCCGGAGGTCTCCCTGCCGCCGGAGTTGTTCCCCATTGAGCGGAAGATGAATTCAGTAAAGTATACGGTTGAGCGGCAAAAAGGGGATATTCTGGCCGCTGAACAACGGAAAAACGACCTGATTATGTATTTGGCCCATGACCTGAAAACGCCGTTGGCCTCGGTAATAGGTTATCTGAATTTGCTTCATGATGAGCAGGGAATTTCTCCGGAGCTGCAGACTAAATACCTGGAAATTGCACTGAATAAAGCGGAACGTCTGGAAAGCCTGATGAATGAATTTTTTGAAATTGCCCGGTTTAACTTATCTGATATTGCCTTGGAGTATCGCGAGATTGATTTGACCCGTCTGTTGGAGCAGCTGGTGTTTGAGTTCCAGCCTATGTTGCGGGAAAAGAACCTCGTCTGCAGGCTGGAAGCCCCAGAGACATTCCGGCTAAGCTGCGACAGCGATAAGCTCCAGCGGGTATTCGATAATTTGCTGCGAAACGCTGTTTCCTATAGCTTTTCTGGCACAGAAATTGTCATCACGGCCCGCCAAACCGAAAGCAGCCTGGAAATTTGCTTTGCCAATCAGGGCCACCCTATTCCGCCGGAAAAGCTCTCCTACATTTTCCAGCAGTTTTACCGTCTGGACGAATCCCGCAGCGCTCAAACCGGCGGCGCGGGGCTGGGGCTTGCCATTGCCCGCCAGATTGTAGAGCTCCACGGCGGATCTATCACGGCCCAAAGCGCAGAGGAGCAAACCAGCTTCCTGGTAACGCTGCCCCTTTCGTAGGAAAATTGTAAGGAAATCCGCAGAAAAAGAGGGGAAACTCTCCATACAAAACAAAGAAAAAGCGCTTCTGTCCCTGATACACTAATGATCGGGGGCAGGGGCACTTTTTCTTTTTTGGGACGTGACAGCGCCCACCGGCCTGGTGCATGGCTTGCGTTTGCAGTGGGAAGGTGGCGCTGCTGCCAGGCAAAGGCAGCCCTAAGGTTAAAAAAGGAGAATTTTAATATGTGTACTTTTGAAACAAACACGGATTTTTTTGTTACGGATACCTTGACAGCCGGGAAACAGGCCTTAAATTGCAGAGAGAATGAAAATGACGTACAAGAGAACAAAGCGGCAGTCACGTCCGAAAAAAGGGGAGAGAAATTGGGGGAAAATGAGGGGGAAATGGAGAGAAACCCGGGGTTTTCAGAGCCGAATCCGGGCAAAAGCTTAGTGATACAGACCGCCTACGGCGCCTTTGCCCGCTACCCGGTAAAAACCCATGTGGTGATGAGCGGCGAGCCTCTGACTGCACTGATGACGCAATATGTCTCCGGCAAAACCCTGCCCGAGGACCTGATTTTTCTCAGCGAAAAGGTGGTGGCTATCTGTCAGGGCAGGGCGTTCCCTATTGAGGAGATCCACCCAAGGCCGCTTGCCAGGCTGCTTTGCCGGTTTGTTTACCGCTCACCCTACGGCATTGGCCTTGGTTCCCCGTGGACAATGGAGCTTGCTCTGCGGGACGTGGGTGTGCCCAAAATTCTGTTGGCTGCTTTTTGTTCCGCGGTTACCAAGCCTTTTGGCGTTCGGGGGGTGTTTTACCGGATAGCAGGGGAGAAGGCCCGGGCGATCGACGGCCCCTGTGACTGCACGATTCCGCCGTACAACCGTTATGCCAAGCTGGCTCCCGCCCATCCCGACGAGGCGGCAGCTTCTCTTGCTTTACAGACAGGCTGCAAGGTGGTGGTGATTGATGCCAACGACCTGGGAGTAGAGGTTCTGGGGCGCAGCAGTAAGGCTATCAGTGTGGATTTTTGCAGGCAGGTGTTTCGGGACAACCCCCTGGGGCAAAGCGCTCAAAGCACGCCCATTGCCATTGTGCGCCGTGTGCAGTGACTGAACAGCGTTATAAAAGCCCGTCGCTATGCGGTTTTTCAGGCATAGGCGGCGGGCTTTTTCTTTGGGACGGCACAGCCGATTGATTGTCCCGTGGTTTAGGGCTGTTGCTCCGGTTGATGGAGGACTTCCAGCATAATCTTAGCGCCTAAACGGAAGCCATCGATAAAGGCTTGGGCGTTGTCATAGGGCAGGAAAGTCAACTGTTCGTCCATGATGGAAATAAACTGCTG
>CATJLA010000006.1 GCA_949741215.1 uncultured Oscillospiraceae bacterium | reverse complement strand
CTTTTTGTAGAGCGCATTTCTGGAAATTCCCAGCAACGCAGCAGCCTGTGTCTTGTTTCCTCGGCTTTTCAGCATAGCATCCCGAATTGCCGCATATTCCAGATCTGCCTTCATTGTCATCAGGGAGCCCATCCCTGGATAAGGGGGTGGAACAGGAGCATCCCGCAAGGGGACAGAAGCTGTCGCTAGAGAACATGGCTGAACCGCAGATGTGAAGAAAATAAAGTGGTTTTTTTCCAGCGTATCGCCGCTGGCGCGGTTCATGGCACTCTCCAGGACATTTTGCAGCTCCCGAATATTGCCTGGCCAGTCATAGTCCATAAACATCTGCATGATATCGTCATCTACATGACTGATATTTAATCCAAGCTGATGGTTGAGCTTAGAGACCAGGTTACGGGTTAGCAGAGGGATATCCTCTTTTCGCTCTCGAAGGGGAGGTACACGAATTCTGATTACATTCAGACGGTAAAAGAGGTCGCTGCGAAAACTCCCGCTATGCACCATATCCTCCAGTGATGTGTTGGATGCAGCAATGACCCGAACATCCAGAGAGAGCACCTTTTTTCCGCCTACCCGCTCCACTTCCCGCTCCTGAAGTACGCGGAGGAACTTTGGCTGGATTGTGCTTGGGAGTTGATTCACTTCATCTAAGAATATGCTGCCTCCATTGGCAAGTTCAAATTTTCCTATCTTACCTCCCCGCCGGGCGCCTGTGAATGCACCTTCATCATACCCAAAAAACTCCGACTCCATTAGTTCGGACGGAATGGCAGAGCAGTTGACACGGACAAAACGGGCTTGCCGGCGGGCGCTGAAGTCATGGATAGCATGGGCCACCAGTTCTTTTCCCACGCCTGTCTCCCCTTCAATGAGTACGGTAGATACGGTTCGGCTGGCCGCCATAATGTCTTCCCTTAGACGTACGATTGCCGGACTTTCACCAATGATGTTCTGTATACTGTAATTGGCAGTAGAGAGGTTGCGGAGGCTTTCCTGGGTGGCCTCCAATTCGCGAGATAGCTCTGCAACCATTTTAGAAAACCGCACAGTAGCATCCATCCAAGAGTAAAACACCCAGATAAGGACACCAAAAAACGTTTCATTCTTCATGATTGGGTAATAGGACACAAACCCCTTCATATTTGGTCCTTTTAAGTGATGCCCTACAATTGGATTATGGCTTTTCAATACCTCCATAACACGTGTGTCAGGAAGGATATCCCAAGGGTGCAGGCCAGTAATATTTTCTTTGCTGAGCTGAAAGATATCAAGCCAGTTTTGATTGGCGTAGATATATTCCCCTTCGGCGTTTACTACGCTGATGGCATCAAATCTCTCCAGAAGGAGCATAGCAGTTTCCAAATCCAAGGCTTTCATTTTTCCCTCTTATTTATTAATATATTATATACTGTTTGCTGTATCATGCATTAGACCCTGTCTGAAAAATGATAAAACGCCCCAATGCCGGGGCTTCTTCCGTTATAGTGCATTCAACTTTTTGGCTATGCGGCAGTGCACCTGTGAAAATTTTCTTTATCTGTCAAAAAAATACTACCGCTTTTGGCATTTCGCTATTGATCAAACAGGGTTTAAATACTCTTGTATCAAATATTTTTATTATATCATAACTGTCAATCCTATTAGAACAGCATAATTTTGCTTGACCCTTGCTACGCTGTAGGATTGTCAGGCATATTGGACAATAAATTCAGAGGGAGACAGCCAGTTGAGGGGCCTCATCGGTAAATCGCTGGGAGGGTAATTGAGAGCGGCAAGTTGCTTTTTAAAGCCGCTTAAGAAGTGCCAGGAATAAAAGCGCTTTTGGCCTTCTCTGTCGCTGCGCTCCACTTTGCCATTATCAGGTCTTTCATCCGTTCATTCATCTGAAGTGAGCAGGTACACCGCCGCAGGACAGAAAGTCGGGCGAGGTTATCGCGTCGGGGCAAAGTCCGCACCGTTCCAGGCTCCCGTCTGCGGGAGGGGTGTCCAGAGCGGACGGCGAAGTCCTGCCTGGCGGCGGTATAGTTTGCCGTGCCCTCCCACACCCGCCCCCAGGTGATAAATTGGGCTGGACCCCCACCGGAGCCCGGCGAAACGGGTTCGGTGGGGAAAGAAGGAGCAAGGGAGTGACCGCAGTTTTCCGCATAGCGGGAAACGAAGTTGAGCGGACTTTGCGACGACGCAGTCGGGTGCCCTGCCAGAATCACATTGTTAAGCTCGGCTAACAGCCGGTAGTCTCCCTCCTCCGTTTCCGGCTTCACCGTGAAGCCCTCATACTGGAGGTTGAAGGTTAGCTCCCGGAAGTACCTGCGTTTATTTTGCTCCTCTACTGCCAAACTCCTGGTGGAGCAGGTGGTGTCCCAGCTCCGGGCCGCTTCCGCCGCGCTGGCCGCGCTCAGGAACGAGATGCAGTCCATGGCGGCATCACTGCCGGAGTACCCTGTTGTGATGGGGATGTTCGGTGTTGGGCCTGCCCTCGGCCCCCAGCTCATGGCGGAAATCGGCGACGTGCGCCGTTTTCACTCCAAAAAGGCACTGTGGCCTTTGCGGTTATTGACGCCCCGCCGTACCAGTCCGGCCAGATGGAAGTCCGCAGCCGCAGCATCTCCAAACG
>CATJLA010000005.1 GCA_949741215.1 uncultured Oscillospiraceae bacterium | reverse complement strand
AGGATCCATCACATGGCAATACACAACGCCGTCCTGCTCAAAATACCGCTCATACCCGCCAGTGGTTGCAATGGTTTTGCCCGGCAGTCGGATAATCCCCAAAAAGTCCTCTGGGCCACCCAATGGGTCCCGTATTCCAAAGCGCAGATCAGGGCTGTTCAGCACCACCAGGTTTCCTCCAATAGAGCAGTAGCCTTTGGTGATCCCCAAGTCCGCAAAAAGCTGCCGCAGGGCATCCGCCGCCCAGCCCTTGGCCGCAGCGCCCAAATCCAGCGCCGCGCCGGACCTGGTGAGGTAAACCAGGCTGCCCTCCTGCTCCAAAAGCTCCATACCGGTTTGGGCAAGAGCGGCCTGTATCTCTGTTTGATCAGGCACTCGAGGGTTATCGCCACCAATCCCCCAAAGGGAGATCACCGGCCCCAGGGTGATATCAAATGCGCCGGGGAACCGGTCTGCCACCTCCCGGCAGCGGATCAGCAACGCCGCAGTATCCTCCTCCACCTCCACAGGACGAACGCCGCTATTTTGGTTTACAGCCGCTATATCCCCGGTTTCCCGGTGGGCAGAGAGCCGGTTTTCCAGCTGCTGCAGCAGGAGCATCCCCTGTTGGATCCCCTGCTCCGCCTTTGGGCCAAACAGGCGGTATTCCACCACGGTATCCATCACAAACTGAACCCGCTGTACCGAGCGGTTTTGTCTTTCCCGCCAAAGCAGGCCGGATACGATCAGGGCCAACAGCAAAACTGCCGCCAACGCCAGCATTTTCCTCTTTTTCAGACGCCGCTGCGGGAGGTTTTCCGCATTGCTGTTCTTCATCTGCAAGCTGCCGCCTCCTGCCCTATATCAATTCCATAATACAGCAATGAGAAGATTCTCAATACCTTCTTTATTTTATCACATTTGCCGCACTTAGCAAGTCCTTTATTGCAAATTTCCAAAAAAACACAAGATTTTACTGTTTTTTTCGGTTTTCTATCCTAACAGAACATCGAAAAGGCTTTCCATTAGCCATATATTAACATCAGAGTGTACAGACATTCCGTCCCGCTCCGGAAAGGTGATGGGGTGATCTGTCCCCTCTTCTCTGAGAACGAAACTCCTTTTCAGCAGGGTTTTACCGGGAGCCACAAGGCAGTAAGGCAGCAGTCACGTCCCCAAACAAAAAGAGCGGAAAGAGAAAGCTCTCCCCCGCTCTTTGAAATATGTCTGCCTACAGCTTAGTCATTATGATCATGGTCGCAGCCGCTGCACTCCTCACAGTCACAGCCACAGCCGTCAATATCCAGGTCAAACTCCAGCAGCTGGCCACAGTTGGGGCATTCCATCTCCCCTTCGTCCAGCATTTCTTCATCCACGCAGATAGTATCATGACAGCTGGGGCATTCTACCTCATACAGCTCCTCATCGTCGCAGTCACAGTCGTCATCGTCATCCTCGTCGCCATAAAGGTCCTCCTCCAGCTCGCCCAGATCCTCATCAATGGAATCCACCTGCTCGCTCAGCTCGTCCACCGAGCTCTCCAGATCCTCTACCGAAAGAGCCATGTCATCCAGAACATCCGCTACAGCCTTCAGCACTCTGGCCTCTTTGCTGTCGCCCAGATCCAGCCCGTCCATCAGGCCTTTCAGATACGCAACTTTTTCACTGATTGTCATCTTCATTTCCTCCTTTTGAAGGTGTCCAGAGGGGATTTTAAGCCCGCTCCATGTATTCGCCGGTTCTGGTATCCACCCGGATTACATCCCCCTCTTCGATGAAGAGCGGAACCTTAATCTCGGCGCCGGTTTCCAGAGTAGCGGGTTTGGTGGCGTTGGTAGCAGTATCGCCCTTAAAGCCAGGGTCGGTTTTGGTAACCTGAAGCTCCATAAAGTTGGGGGGCTCTACCCCAAACACCACGCCCTTGTAAGACAAAATCTTTACGTCCGTATTCTCCTTGACGAACTGGAAGCCGTCGGTCAGCTTGTCAGCATTGATCGGCAGGTTCTCATAGGTTTCATTGTCCATAAAGTAATACAGATCGCCGTCATTGTAGAGATACTGCATATCCCGTCTTTCAATAAAAGCGGTGGGGAACTTGTCAGTAGGGCTGAAGGTTTTATCCACCACAGCGCCGGAAATCACGTTTCTCAGCTTGGTACGAACAAAGGCGGCGCCCTTACCGGGCTTAACATGCTGGAACTCAATGATCTGGAACACGTTGCCGTCCATATCAAAAGTTACGCCGTTTCTGAAATCGCCAGCAGAAATCATAGGTCTAACCTCCAAAAATCTCATTTCCCCGGCTCACGTAGCCGGGAAGCAAAAAGCATCTCTTTTATCAAGAGAACAATACCTTATCTCATTTTATATGATATTCGCCTATTTTGCAAGTGTTTTCTATCTACTTCCTTAAAAAATGTGAGTTGTAAAATAAAGATCAAAAGGGATTCAAAGGAAAAAGAACCTTTTTGATGTTAATTTTATAAAGAAAAGGAGAAAGAAAGCAATGAGCGAGAATTATGAAAATCCCAATATCGAAGTATCAGTATTAAGTGTGCAGGAAAGCGAGTTCACCAACAAGGACACTGGAGAAAAGCGGACGATGTGGAGAGTATACGCCGCAGATCCCACCGGAGCAGTAGGCTCCGTGTGGTCAACAGAGCAGTATTTTCCCGGGGACTTAATCAGACTGTCCCTGGCAGTGAACCGAGAAGGTAGGTTCACCGCCAGAATCAGTAAGTAAAGGTTCTCCCTTCGGGGCTCGTGTCTTTTT
>CATJLA010000004.1 GCA_949741215.1 uncultured Oscillospiraceae bacterium | reverse complement strand
TGGTAACTTCTATGTAATAGCCAAACACTTTATTATAGCTTATTTTCAAATTTCTGATGCCCGTTTTCTCCCGTTCAGACTGCTCCATGCCAGCGATATAATCCTTAGCGCCGGAGAGTAAAGCGCGCAGCTCGTCCAACGGGGGATGAAAACCGGTACGGATTACATGGCCATCCCGCAAGAGGGCTGGCGGATCGGGTTCAATAGAATTTTCGATTAAATCAGAAACATCATCAAGGTTGTCAATATTTTTGCGAATATCTTCTATAATTTTAGCTGTAAAGTGATTCAGCTTGTCAGATAAGTCAGGTAAAGTTCCGGCAGTTTTAGCTAAGGCCCGCAGCTCTCGGGGGCCTGCACTGCCATACACCACCCGAGTCATAACACGCTCCAGGTCAATCATTTCCTGCAGGAGTTCCCGAATTTCATCCCGGCAGATGGGATCGCCGTAAAACTCGGTAACGGCATTTAATCTATTGTTAATCACTGCCGGGTTTAGCAGCGGCTGCTCCAGATAACTGCGCAGCAGCCGCTTGCCCATGGCGGTTTTTGTTTTATCCAGCACCCAAAGAAGGCTTGCCCGCTTTTCCCGGGTACGCATAGTTTCAGTAAGCTCCAGGTTCCGGCGTGAGTTAATATCCAAATTCATATACTGCCGGTCAAAATAGGGCTGAATAGAAATCATTCGCCCCAAACCGGCTTTTTGGGTCTGCTCCAGGTAATAAAGCAAAGCGGCGGCGGCCGGCAACCCATATTGAATGCCGCTTTGGGTCAGTTTTTCCAGGCTTTCTGCCCCAAATTGATGAGTTAGTGCTATTTTCGCCTTGGTTTCATCAAAGCACTCTTCCTCTACCAGGTCAGCGGTGCAGGAGAGCTTATCCCTTATAAAAAGCCCCAGCTCCCTTTGGGAAAGGAACTCCTCGTTGAAGATAATTTCTACCGGAGAGATTTTACCCAGCTCGTTTTTCAGCCGTACATTTCCCTGAGCAGTTATGTCACAGACAAACAGCTCCCCTGTAGTAATGTCGGAAAAGGCCAGACCATAGCACTGGTTTTTAGCATAGATACTTCCAATAAAATTGTTTACCGACTCATCCAGCATAGCGGACTCGGTTACAGTACCCGGTGTAACTACCCGAACACCCTCCCGCCGCACCATGCCTTTGGTCTGGGCAGGGTCTTCCATCTGCTCACAGATGGCCACCTTGTAGCCTTTTTTTATCAGACGTGCCACATAACCCTCGGCACTGTGATGGGGCACGCCGCACATAGGGGCGCGCTCTGCAAGCCCGCACTCCCGGCCGGTTAAGGTAAGCTCCAGTTCCCGGGAAACCAGCTTGGCGTCCTCAAAAAACATCTCGTAAAAATCACCCAGGCGGAAAAAGAGGATCTTATCCCGGTGCCTCTTTTTAATTGCCATGTATTGCTGCATCATCGGCGATAGATTTGCTTCCTCTATCATAAGCCGCTTGTCCCCTCCTTCTCCGTAAAGCGGGAAAAACTCCGGGAGCTCCCGGAGCCTTTCCTTTTTGCAGTGTTTTATCCACAATTTTTAGGACGTCGTGGATGCGCGACGTCCCAAAGCCTGAACGATACCCTGTACAAATCAGTGGCAGCCGCCGCAGGTGGAGCAGCTTCCCGTACAGCTGGAGGGCTCGATGGTATCCGGATCCTCCCCGTTTACGCTGAGCACCAGGATCTGGTTGATATAATTCATCAGCTGATCCATCTCATTTTTAGCATCATTAAAAGCGATCATGTTGGGATTGGACATAATCTCCCGGTACAGATCCTTGATGGCGGTATCCAAGCGGGAAAGCTTCTCCTGGTCCCGGTCAGTCTTACTGACCTCCTGATTCAGCTCCACTCGCTTCAGGTTAAACTCGCCAATCTGATCCTGGAGCTTTTCGTCGGCGTCGTTTTTCTCTCTTGTGGCGGTCAGGTTGATATAACGCGGGTCTGCCTGAATCGCCTTAGCCAGCTCTCTTGTCATTGCAATGATATCCATCTTTCTTTTTTCTCCTTTTCTAACTATGGGGCACCTTTTAGGACGCCGCCTTTTGTTCGTTCTACAGGGGGATTTTCCCCAGCAATTGGGTTTGCAGTGCTTCAGTGATTTCCACCTCTACAAACTGCCCTAAAAGCGCTTCTTCGGCAGGAAATTCCACCAGAATCTGATCCTTGTTTCGGCCGACGAGGGTGCCCGGGGTTTTGCCGGGGGCATCTGCCAGCACTCTTGTCCGCTTGCCTACAAGCTTTTGATGAGCTTTGCGGCCGATTTCCTCCTGCCCCGCCAAAAGCTCCCGGAACCAGCGGGATTTCTCCTCCCCCGGCACCGGATCCTCCATAGCGGCGGCCCTGGTACCCTTGCGGGGAGAATAAATAAAGGTGAATAGAGAAACATATTCCACCCGGCGGATAAGCTCCAAGGTTTTTTGAAAGTCCTCATAGCTTTCACCAGGGAAGCCTACAATAATATCACTGGTAAAGGTGACACCAGGCAGCTTCGCTTTTGCATAGTCAATCAGCTCCAAGTATTGCTCCACCGTATATCGGCGGTTCATCTCCTTCAAAATCCGGTTGGAGCCGCTTTGCACCGGCAGATGAATGTGGTTTGCTACCTTTTCGCAATCGGAAATGGTATCGACCAGCTCCCTGGTACAATCCTTGGGGTGGGAGGTCATAAACTGGAGGCGGAAGTCCCCTTCTATCT
>CATJLA010000003.1 GCA_949741215.1 uncultured Oscillospiraceae bacterium | reverse complement strand
ACCGGCGAAGAAGCAGCTGCTGCCAAAAGGCGCCGCCTGTGCGGGAGTAATGTTCGGTAAGAATTTCAGCCTGCGGGTTAATTTTGAGGATTTCCTCCTTCAGCCAGCCAAGCTCGGAGCTGCTTGCCTGTTCTGATTTGGAAATTACCACCGTATGGGCACAGGCAATCTGGTCCCGGTAAATCTCCGGGTATTCAGCCAGATAGCGCCGATAGCTGTAACAGTCCACTATCGTAACCGGTGCCAGCAGAGTAATGCGCTCATACTCAATCTGTTGCAGGTTTTGGATAACTGCCCCCAGCATACCTACTCCGGTAGGCTCTACAATCAGGCAATCAGGGTCAATAGAATTGGCTATTGTCAGCACTGAGGCGGCAAAATCCTTTTTCATGGAGCAACAGATACAGCCTTCGGTCATCTCCCAGACATTCATCTGCTCCTGGGGCTGCTCGTTTTTCAGGATGTCCCCATCAATGCCGAAAGCAGCATACTCATTTTCCAGAATTGCCACCCGGCCCGGGATATGCTGGGTAAGCTCCCGGATAAAAGTAGTTTTGCCCGCCCCCAAAAAGCCGGATACAATCAGTATCTTCATATAAAATCAGTCGGAAATCTTTACAACGGGCTTAATCAGGTCAGAGGGCTTATCCCGCATCAGGAACAGAGCCTCTTCCAAATGATCCCAGCCATTAAAGACGTGAGTGCTCAGAGGAGCCAAATCCAGCTTGCCGGCAGAAACCAGAGAGCTGAGCTTCTCCATACGCAGACGTCCGCCGGGCATTAAGCCGCCGTTAATCATCTTGTGGCCCATGCCAACGCCCCACTCCGTACGGGGGATGTCAATCATATCGCCAGAGCCCAGGTAGTTTACGTTGCCGATTTTGCCGCCGGGCTTTAGGCACTTAACAGCCTCAGCAAAGGTTTCTACGCCGCCGCCGGCAATAACAATCTTATCAACGCCCTTGCCGCCGGTCATTTCCAGAACCTGCTTGTCGATAGGGCCGTTTTTATAGCTGACGAAATCGGTTGCGCCGTAGCCCTTAGCAGCCTCTACGCATACCGGACGGGTACCTACCGCAATAATCCGGGAAGCGCCCCGCATATTGGCGCCGGCAACGGACATCAGGCCAACCGGGCCGATACCGATAACCAGAACGGAATCGCCGAACTGCACGTCAGCCAGCTCTACGCCGTGGAAGCCGGTAGGCACCATGTCAGAAAGCATACAGGCATCAACAGTGTTGATATTGTCAGGCAGAAGAGCCAGGTTGCCGTCGGCATCGTTTACATGGAAGTACTCGGAGAACACGCCATCCTTGAAGTTAGAAAATTTCCAACCGGCCAGCATACCGCCGGAGTGCATGGAATAACCGGCCTGGGCCTCCAGGGAGTTCCAGTCAGGGGTAATAGCAGGAACCAGCACTCTGTCGCCGGGCTTAAAGTCTTTTACCAGGGAGCCAACCTCTACTACTTCGGCACAGCCTTCATGGCCGAGAATCATGTTGTGACGCTCACCAATAGCGCCCTCCCACAGGGTATGAACATCAGATGTGCAGATAGCCAGGGCCAGCGGCTTACAGATTGCATCCAGAGGGCCGCACTGGGGGCGATCCTTCTCGATCCACCCGGACTGACCGATTTTGAGCATTGCGTAGCCTTTCATTTTGACATTCTCCTTCCAGATCTTTTTTATTTACCAACAGATTTCTCCGGTTTTTCCGGAAAAATCACGCAGGAAGCGGTTGTTTTAGGGGACGTCGCTATGCCTTCTGCCTAAGGGCAGCCCGGAGTTTTTTGGGATAGCCCTATGTATTTTTGTCAAAATATGTTAAAAGATTAACATGGTTTAAGTATACCATAATCTACACAAAAGTCAATTATAATGTGTAACGAAAAGATGAAGAATTCATAAATATCGAAGGAATGGTTGTGAAAAAGGCAGTCTATATCGCCATTGAGGCTGTATTCCCGAAAACAGAGATGCTGTATCTGGCCGTGATGGATATTACCAAGAAATGGACGGGCAGACACCAGGATTGGAGCATGATCCACGCCCAGTTGTCAATCTATTTCTCAGACCGAATGCCTGCCTGAGCCAGTGGCACCTTGACATGTGGCTTGATCGCCGCTAATATGACGGCAAAGGGGACGGTACATCCCCGCCCCCTTGCCTATATTTTGCTCTATTCTCACTGTTTTGCTCAGTTTCGCAAAATTTTGGATGCTCCCGCCAAATGTGCACCAAGCCTTTTCGATGTGGCTTGTTAAAGTTAAATTCCCTCTTTTTTCATTTAGAGTTCGTGCAGCTGCCTTAGGCACTTACGTCCTAAAAAATGCCCTGCCTGCCGCCAAAAACCTGGTGAACAGCCTGCGTTCACGGCCGCTTGTTCTCCTCAATATTACTATGCAGCGCCTGAAACAGCTCCTGATACCGCACCGAGGAGGGGGACTGACACTGCATTACCGAAAAGTGTAAGGCTACAGGGACAAACTGCCCCTCAAAATTGAAGGATGCTCCATTTTTGGCCTGCATTTTTTCGACGATACTGCAGGCATAAGCCTGATCGGAAGAATTGGTAAGCAGCACAAATTCATCGCCCCCGATGCGAAAAGGCACATCCTCCTCCCCTGCGGATTCGGCCAGCCGGTTCATCGTTTCTAAAATGGCAAGATCTCCAGCCTTTCTGGAAATCTGATT
>CATJLA010000002.1 GCA_949741215.1 uncultured Oscillospiraceae bacterium | reverse complement strand
GCTCCCCTGCCTGCTGCTGGTTGGGGCAGCGGTGGTTCAAGCCTTTTCCCAGCTGATTTTAACCCGCAACGCCGTAAAAGACGACGAGGATTCCTGCGAAACCGGGCCGCTTATCAAAATAATTGTGCTGAGCTGCGCAGTAGCAGGGGTGATTGCAACGGTGATCGCCTCGATTCTGCTGATGGGTGTGCGGGTATGACAAACCGGATCAAGGAGCTGCGCAAGGCCAAAGGGTACCGCCAGGAGGACCTGGCCGCAGCCGTAGGCGTTACCCGTCAAACTATTATAGCAGTTGAAAACAATAAATACAACCCCACTTTGGAGCTGGCCATGCGGCTGGCCCGCTGTTTGGAAACCACTGTAGAAGAGCTTTTCAGTTTGGAGGACTAAAAATGAAAAAGAAACTGATTACCCTGCTGCCCTATCTGATTGCGCTGGCAATCGACTTTTATCTGCTGCCCTTTTTAGCAAGGAGCACCGGTGCAGCCATGCTGCTGATGCTGTGTGTTATGCCTTTTATTGCCTTAATTTCCGCTATTCTTTATGGAGTACGCCATGGTTTTTGCCTGATATTGCCTTTGGCAGCGTTGGTGTTGTTCATTCCAACCCTGTTTATTCACTACAATCTCTCTGCGTGGGTGTACGCAGTGGCGTATGCGGTTATCGTTTTGGCAGGCAACGGTATCGGACGGCTGTTTTACGGCAAAAAATAAAACTGCAGGCCCATTTTTCCAGGACATCGCTGCGCACGTTCTATCGAACGTTGGCGCAAAACAAAACTGGTGCTGTAACGTCGCAGCCGCTGAAAGCTGCCGGGGGTTAAAGACGCAGTAATTCTTGGGCATTGTGGTAAAAAATCCGATCCTGTTCCCACGAGGTAAGCCCCCAGCTTTCCACCATTTCCATGGAATGGGCACTGCTTTGCCAGGGGGCGTCGCTGGCAAACAGAATGTGCTCTGACCCATGCTTTTTCACAATCTGCAGTGCCAGTTCCCGGGGCAGCAGGCTATAGCAGTAGGCGGTGTCCAGCCAGATGTCCTCTCCAGCCAGCTGATCCAGTACCTCCTGCCAGCAGAACATGCCGCCAAAGTGGGCCATGACAATCTGCAGCTTGGGAAAACGGCGTTTTACCTCCAGCCCCATAGCGGGGGTGCAGTGGACAAGCTCGGGGGAGTAGGCGTCAAACCCGGCGTGGAACACTACAACCAGACCCAGCTGGGCGCATAGGTCATAAAACGGGTTCATTTGAGGATCGTTTGCGAAAAAGTGCTGGTATTCCGGGTGAAATTTCATCCCTTTTATGCCCGCTTTGGCCAGAACTTCTATGTCGTTAAGGGCGGTTTTACTTTCCGGGTGGACTGAACCGAAGGGAATCAGTCTCCCCTGCCCTGCCGACGGTTCCAGCAGCGAGAGGGCAAACTGGTTTACATTATGCTGTTGCTTGGGGTTGGTGGCGATGTTCAGCACTACAGCTTTGTCAACGCCCCATTCATCCAGCTTTTTTATGGTGCCGGACGCAGTACCGTCGGTATAGCAGAGCTGGTTTTCTCCAAGCTCCTGCTGGGTTTGAGCAAGAATGCCGGCGGTTTGCGGGAGGTTCCCTCCGTTTTCCAAAAGCACCTGGGTCAAATTGCCCAAAGCCTTGGGGGCAAGAAAGTCCGGGAAAAGATGCGTATGAAAGTCGATTATCATAATGAAAAGACTCCTTTTTGTGACAGTATTGATTCTTCCGACGAAGCAGCGGAGCTGCGTCTTACAACGGCAAACATCAGACTGTCAAAATCCGGCAGTGCCGCAGTGATTCCACACTCTGCCACAGTCAACCCGTTTGCCACGATTTCCTTTTCAAAGGTATAAAAGGACACCTTCCTGCAGGACGTCCCTGCAACAAGCATTTTACCGGACTTATGGGGGCGCTCCTGCGGCTCAAAGGCCCGGCTGACGTCGCTTTGCATTTCGGTCACACCGTCACCCATCGAACAGATCAGCGCCAATCCATTTTCTGCCAAATGCTCCCTGATAAAGCTGTAAAACCGGTTTCTGTCCTGATCCAAAACCAGCATATGTATTACAGCCACGGCATAAACAAAATCATATCTGCCATGATGCCGGCCGTTGATGCAGTCCAAAACGGCAAAGTGATCCTGATACTGCGGCATTTTGTTTTTGCAGTAGGTCACCGCTTCCTTTGAGATATCGGTTGCCAGCAGACAATACCCCTGTTTCAGTACAGCCCTAGCGTCCCTGCCCTCTCCGCAGCCAATCTCCAGTATTTTGTGAGAGGGACCAATCCTATACTTTTGCAGCATCTCCAGTACAACCGGAGTGCTTTTCTCACTGAACCAGCTTGCCCCATTCAAATGTACAGCTTTATAGCGGTCCTCGTAGGCCTCGTAATAGGTTCTCATAACAGCCTCCTAAACCGTCTATCTTCTGTATTTTTCCAGACGAAACAGCCCCTCCTGATCCGGCGCATCTATTCCGTTCTTATACATGTATCCCAACTTCCTGTAGAACTGGCAGGCCGTTATCGAAGCCGGAACCTCTATCCTCTTTGCTCTCAAAAAGTACTCATCCTGCTCCAACGTCTCCATTATTTTCCTGCCTATGCCTTTGCCCTGGTATTCCGGCAGAACAAAGATACTGAACAGGCTGCTTTCCTCTTCT
>CATJLA010000001.1 GCA_949741215.1 uncultured Oscillospiraceae bacterium | reverse complement strand
GCCGATCTGTATTCTGAAGCATAAACAAAAGCCGGATTCTCAAATGGGAATTCGGCTTTTGTTGCGCTTATAGACTAATCTTCTGTCTTTTCGTCGTCATTCTGGGGAAGCAACTGCTGATCGCTGAATACAGGCTCTTCCTGCTCTTGCTCTTCTTCTTGTTGAAGGATTTCATCCTCCCAATGATAAAAGATATCGGTATTGGCTTCTGGATGAGCCTCCCGATAGGGTGTAATAATGTACTTTTGTACATACGGGTAGGAGTTGAAGCAGGCAATCAGGTGAATTAAAGAGAACCCAATCAGTATCAGAAAAATAGCGGAAATAGGGAAAAACCAAGCGGTTGCGGCAATCAGGACGCCGTTGACAAGAAAGGTAACAATGTTGGACTTAAAACCCAGAACTGTGAAGATAAAGGCATTTTTGAAAGCTGCAAACAGCGGGACGTCCACAGTAATGATAATAAGGTAGATATAAAAATAGATACAGCAGAACAGAATTGCTGCCAGCAGGCAAAATCCAAACGCAGCATAAACCCAAAGCGCTGTGTCGAACAGGATAAAATAAGAAAAGATGGCGTAAATCAACACACCGGTAAGCCCCAGCTGCAAAACACCACAGATTGCACCCTGACGAAAGTTGGATTTCAGCCTGTCCATAAAGTCAGAAGTCATAAAAACAGGACGTTCCAAAATCATGTTGCGGAGGATATAGGTAAGCCCTGCCGTAGCCGGGCCATAGAGAATAGCCGAAACTGCAAGCAGTATACCTCCAATGATGGTACTGCTTGGCAGCATGAATAACCCAAACACCAAAAAGGGAATCCAGACAACACAATAGAGAAGATTCAAAAGAATCAGCTTGGAAAACTTGCGGAACAGGATGTCAAAAAACTGGAAAAAACGCTTTTTTTTAGGCCCGCCCTTTTTTACACCCGGCCCCTCTTTGGTATAGTCAAATAATCCAAAAAAACCTGCCAATGATAACAACTCCTTACTGTTTTCTAACGTCCTTTGCAGTGTCACAAGCCTGTCATTTTATTTTGCTTACTGCCCAAACCAGATAACAAACATCCCGCTAAGCCAGGCAATTAAACCGGTTAGAAGGAAAATTCCCCCAAACACCACGCAGTATGCAGGGGTATGAACAACTGCCGCTTCGCCCTCTCGGGGCTTTAGTAAAACCGCTAATTCACGGGACAACCGTGCTGAGAAGCACAGGGCATACTGGAAAATAAGCGATTCTGCCGCCAGAGAAAAAAACAAAAACCAAAGCACCGGTTCCATCTGCCAAAATGCGGGAGAACGGTACAAATACCCCAACAACGCCCCTACGCCAGCACCCTTAAAAATTGCCAGAACCGGCAAAAAAAAG